>CAZSZT010000250.1:0-3724 GCA_964611175.1 uncultured Bacteriovoracaceae bacterium | reverse complement strand
ATGGCGACGGTCATAAGGACCTCGTGGTCTCAAGGGCGGGTGCTCAAGATAAAATTACTGTTAGCCTTAACGACGGAAACAATAATTTCACGAGCCTCACGAATTATACCGCCGCAGACAATCCAGCTGAAATCGTTTTAGCAGACGTAAATAGAGATGGAAATATCGATGTCGTGGCCGCCAATACAAACGCCAGTTCTATTTCCGTCTTTTTAGGAAATGGCGATGGAACCCTTCAGGCCAAAGTCGATTATTCCATGGGAGCGAATGCTTCGTTTTTAAGACTTGGAGATTTTGATGGAGATGGGGACTTGGATGTTGTGACGTCGAGTAGTGCCTCAACCGTTTCTGTAAGACTTAATGACGGCACGGGAGTTTATGGGGGTGAGGCAACCTATGCTATTGGGGCGGGTGCTTATGGGTTAGATATTGGAGATATCAACGGTGATGGAATTCTCGATGTCGTGGCGACGGATTCCTCGGATGAAACCCTGTCGATCTTAACGGGTAAAGGGAATGGAACCTTTAATTCTCGAACGACTTATAATGTAGGTTCTCCTATGCGAGGCGTCTTGTTAGCGGACTTCAATGAGGACAATGCTCTTGATATTCTTACCGCCGATTATACCGATAATACCGTATCGATCATCCTCGCGAAGGCCACAGAAAAATCCGCCGTTGGCGACGTAGACGTTAGCACTCAAAGTAATGCCCAAAGTTTAATCGATATCCTGGATAGCACCTTGACGAATTTGAAGAAGGAGCAAGGGAAGCTCACCGCCCTTCATAGTCGGCTAGATCAGACTAAAGCCTCAAACCTTCTTTTAAGCGACAGCTTAGAGGAGGCTCGGGGAAAAATCTTGAATGTCGATTTTGCTTTAGAAACCGCCAACCTAGTTAGCCTTCAAATGTTACAACAAAGCCAAATGGCGGTTCTGACGCAGTCGAACCTTCGCGCAGAGGTTGTTTTAAGTTTACTTCAAAAATGATATTCCTTTGATGGTGGTAGAGACCTCCCTCAAAGATAGAATGATTTCCTGGGCCAAGGATTTGCAGAATACGATGGTGGAGAGCCTCGAATCTTACGAACCTGCGGAGAAATTTGAACAAAAAATTTGGGAACGGCCCGGCGGTGGTGGTGGAGATACTCGGATTTTAACGAACGGCAAAGTCTTCGAGAAGGCTGGTGTCAATACGTCGATTGTTCATGGCGACCTCCCCGAAAGTCTTAAGAAAAGGCTTCAGGTAAAAGAATCTAAATTCTTTGCCACGGGAATTTCCTCTGTGATTCACCCTCTTTCTCCCCAGGTGCCGACGATTCATTTCAACTTTCGATATTTTGAACAGCCGGATCGGGCCTGGTTTGGGGGCGGCATCGACCTGACGCCCTATGTGTATTCCGAAGATGATTTTCGGCATTTTCATCAAGTTTTAAAAACCGTCTGCGATCAATATGAAACGGAAGCTTACGCCCGTTTTAAAAAAGAATGTGATGATTACTTTTATATTGCCCATCGTGAAGAGCGGCGAGGGATCGGGGGGATCTTTTTTGATTATTTAAGTGAAGACGTCGATAAGATTTTTGGATTCGTTCAGAATTGTGGAAATCATATTATGGAGGCCTATCGGCCCATTGTTGATCGCAATACCATGAAAAGCTTTTCAGCTCGTCAAAAAAAATTCCAGCTCCTGAGGCGCGGGCGTTATGTTGAATTCAATTTGGTTTACGATCGAGGAACGCTCTTCGGGTTGCAGACGAAGGGCAATATCGAAAGCATTCTGATGAGCTTACCCGCCGTTGTTCACTTCGATTACAATCCGGATCTCGAACAAAATGAGAGCGAAAAGAAACTGATGGAAGTTTTCAAAAATCCAAGAGATTGGGTTTAAAATCCAAAACCGAAAGCCTTCGTGAAATTTGTTTCCTTGTTAATTCCTAAAGAGGCTTTTAATCCAAGCTTTCGCTTTCATGATCATCGTTGTTTTTGGACGAACATTTTCGCGGTGGGGTTTTGATCGCGTTCGATGTTGATCCCGAGGAGAATGCCGAGTGGGTCGGGAATGGCGTTGTTCTCGATGGTCCTTTTTGCTTGGAGTGTTGTTTCGGTCGTGGGTCTTGGGAGCCTTCGGTGACGAGGCGGGCGCAGAAGCATTTCGATTAAGTTGGCCAATCATTTCTGGATTTACTTTTTTCTTAAGTTCTTCGAGTTGGGCGAGCTGGTTTCGATTACCTTTTTCCACCAGAGCGATCGTTGTCCCCGTTCGGCCTGCTCTTCCGGAGCGTCCGGAGCGGTGAATATATTCTTCCAGCGCATCGGGTAAATCATAGTGCACCACATGAGTTAAGTGATCGACGTCAATTCCACGAGAAACAACGTCCGTCGCGATGATATGGCGGATGCTCTGTTCGCGAAAGCCTTTCATGGTTCGTTCTCTCTCGGGCATCGAGTATCCGGCATGAAGAATACCCACGGCAACACCTTTCCGGGTAAGCGTTCGGTGGAGTTCATCGGCACGTTTTCTGGTCTTGGTAAAGACCAAACAAGAAACGTCGGGAAGTTCTAAAATTCGGATGAGCTGAGTCACCTTTTCATGGCGGTCGCAGAGGATAACCTGATGATTGATCGTGTCACTAGCTTCATCCGCCGCATCAACCTGGATTCTTACCGGGTTCGGACAAAAACGGCTCATAATATCGTTAAGTTGCTTTGGAAGCGTCGCTGAAAACAATAAGGTTTGCTTTCGATGGGGAAGAACATCCAATATTTGCGTGACTTGAGGCGCGAAACCCATATCACACATTCGATCGGCTTCATCGAGAACGCAGATTTCAAGCTCGTTGAGGGGCAGGCAACCTTCTTGAATGAAATCGATCATTCGGCCCGGAGTAGCAATCAAGATACGCGGATGATGATGGCGAAGAGCTAAAATTTGTGGATCGATCGGTACGCCGCCATACAACGGAATGGAAACGAGCTTTGATTGGCCTTCCAAAATCAGCATGGCTTCTTCATCGATTTGAAGGGCCAACTCGCGGGTTGGAGCAAGGATTAAGGCTTTTTTGGCGCTATCGTTAAAAAGTCTTTGAATAATGGGAGCCAAGAAGGCAATGGTTTTTCCGCTTCCCGTTTTTGCCCCAGCATAAATATCTTTTCCGTCCAAAATGGAAGGGATGACAGCTTCTTGAATGGGGGACGGACTGTATTGAAGCTTACCAACGAGATTCTCGATGAGAACAGGATGCTGAAGCAACGTTTCAAAACTGACGTTTGTCGTCCGTAGCGGATTTGGTTCCATTAAATTTAATGTCACGGTGTATTACTGTCTTTTAGCGGCTTTATCGGGAAAATCAAAGAAGATTTCGTCTCGTGTATCGGGCAATAGAAGCCCCTTTCACGATGAGGTCTGAGGCGTTTTGGCGCCAGAATTCTTTGTACTTATACCATGGCAAAGTGGGCTTCAGATGATGTACTAAATGGAGGTTTTGAAACATCATCATCCATTCAAGAAGCTGAGGAATATGAAGGATTCGGGTATTGTGAATTCGATCCGTACATTTTCCTGGGTAATGGGGCCATGCCGTGTTCGTAAAGGATAAAAAACCAAGGCCCACAACCGATGGAACAACCCATAGCCATAGGAGCACAAAGGTCCAGGGAGTCATGATCATCAGGGCGAGAATAAAGACGGGCAGGGCTATGGAACTCAGATTCATCAGGTGATC
>CAZSZT010000249.1:0-3725 GCA_964611175.1 uncultured Bacteriovoracaceae bacterium | reverse complement strand
TGCAGGCATGTTTTATTGGAAACCTGGGGGTCGTAGAATATTTGGTTAAAGCAGGTGCGGATTTTTCATCGACCGATAATAAAAAACATAACGCTCTTCATAAGGCCATTAAATCCGAAAATGTGGAACTCGTTCGTTATCTAAGTTCTCTCGGGGTAAGTTTCAAGCAAAGGGACGCTGAAGGTCTTGCGCCGTTATTTTATGCTGTGATCGCTGGAAATTCCGAGATGGTTAAAGTGATGATCGAAAGTGGAGCTTCGGTTTTTGATAGAGATACGAGGGGAAATTGGACTCCGCTTTATTACGCTATTATGTATGGTTGGAAGGATATTGCGTCGATTCTGATTTCGAACGGAGCGAATGTGAATGAAAAGGGTTCGAGTCCGCTTCATTTTGCCGCATTGATGGGACGCGCATCTATGGTCGAACTTTTATTAGATCACGGCGCCAATATTTCAGCATTAAGTGCGGATAGCGAAACTCCGCTGATGGTTGCTCAAAGGAATGGGCATATCGATGTTGTGAAAGTGCTGCGAGAGAGAGGAGCTGAAAAGTGAAAATTATTAAATCGATAGCCGTTCTAGGAATTGGACTGATTACGTTCTCAGCTGTTTTATTTGTGAATTGTCATACTTATGGTCAACATCGCTCATATGATTCGAACCCATACGATCCAAATAAAACAACAGGTTTCTATCTCCACTGGCCGCCATTATCCAAACCTGAATTTGAAGACGTAGGCCCTTTTGACTTTTCTAGACTTGGTGAAAAACCATGGTCTATGGATACTACTCCCGCTTACCGTTTTTATCCCGCCCCAGAGGTACTTATTGAAGAAGAAGAAACAAGCGCTTCTCTTTCTTCCGATGACTCTTCCGTTCCCAGAGCGCCATCACGAAAGGAGGGAGATGATTTTGCAATTGAAAAAGAAAGTGATGAGCTAAGTTCGATTTCTGTTGATCAAAGCATTCAAAAGTTTGCCGTCGTCCATAGTGGTGATCTTAGAAACGGAGTTCTCTGGGATAGGGATTATTATGTTTCCGCAGACGGAGCCTCAGGCCTTTTATTAAGACGTCTTCGAAACAGTAATCTGTTTTCAAAAGACGATATTAGCTTATGGTTGTATTCACCCACATGGGATCCCGATGCACAGATATACACGGGATTGGGTGCAATCTATCTTCGCGCTTACCGACATTGTCCGATTAGAACGGTGACCGCAACGTATGAAATGGAAGTTCAATTTTCGTATCCATTTCGTGGCGCCTTTGCGTCAGTCGCTGTTAAACACGATGCATGGAAAGAGAACGAAAAGTGCGATAGGGTTCCCGGAAGTATTCGTACTCAAACCACGAGTTATTCGAGAATTTTTACATCGTTAGATTATAAAGCTGCTTTAGACCGAGTAAGAAACAAATGGTCAATGATTGAGCGAGACATTTATTCAGTCGTCACAAGATTGAAAAGCTATAAAAAATTTCTTACAGACGATTCGGTCGAGCAGCTTGCCATCAGAATAGAGGCGGTTGAAAAGACAGTGTCTGAAACGAACGATTTGTTACGGCAAGCATCTATACTTCTTTCTAGTGGGGGATCATACAATGGACGGAATATCAAAAAGTCCGTAGCAGATGAGCCGCCTGATGGGACCGTGAGTGAATTGATTAGGACCTTGTCTTATACAGTTTTGGATCAAGCTCCCTATTTAAAGAAAAAGTTGGAAGACTTGGCTGATCAAATAGATCAACAAATCAAAGAGAGCGCGAAGGATAAGAAGTGACGTTATGCAGTTCAAAGTTTTAAAAGCAATCTTAATTGGATTTTTTATCTATAGTTTTAATCAGGTTGTATTCTCTCAGGAAGTATCGAATGATCTGGAGAGGGCTAGAACTCTTGCCGACGAAGGAAAATTGGATGAAGCCTTAAGTTTGTTTAAAGAGGCGGCCAATAAAGGCGATGTCGAGGCTATGCGAATTGTTGGCCTTTGTTATCTTGGTTACAAGGCGATGCCGCTTGTGGAGCAGAGGACCAATGAAGTTAAGGAAAATAAAATTTCCGAGAATTTTAAGGAAGCGGCGAAGTGGCTTTCATTAGCGGCAGATCGAGAAGATGGCATTGCTCAATTAGAATTGGGGCGTCTTTATTTGTTTGGAAAGGGAGTGTCACGGAGTGGCTCGCTAGCCATTAAGTACATTCAAAAAGCTGCGGATCAAAATATTCCGGAAGCCTGTAATCTGTTGGGAGAACTCTATGCAGATGGCACGTATATACCGAAAGACGAGTTCGAAGCTTTTAGGTGGTTTGATAAGGCAGGCCAACTCAATTATGGGAGAAGTTACTATAATTTAGGCCGTTTGTATCTCCGGGACGAATCGCCATCCCCGTCGGATCTTTCTAAGGCTGTCAAATATTTGAAACAGGCTGTGGATTACTATGAAGTCGACGCCATGCTAGTTCTAGCGCGTTTATATTCTGAAGGAAAAGGAGTGCCGTTAGCTATGGATATGGCAATTGAGCTGCTTGAACGTGCATCGCGATTAGGCAATGCTGAGGCAACGCGGATGCTGGGAAACTTTTATTTTAACGGAGTCTATGTTGAGCACAATCCGAAATATGCAACCCGATTATATGAGAATGCTGCAAAGGCTGGAGACATATATAGCTATATTTGGCTTGGCAGGTTGTACTTTGGAGAGGAAGGACTTGAGTATCTAAATCCGAAAAAATCCTTTGATATGTTTTATGCTGCTGGAGAAATGGGAAGCGCTTACGGTATGTTGCGTGTCGCCTCAGCCTATGTGAACGGAGTCGGTGCCGATGTGAATTTGTGGGAGGCCATCAGATGGTTTGAAAAAGCAAAGAAAGCGGGTGAGGGGGCGATGAGTGATGATTTTCTCAACTACATTAACGGTCGGCTCGCCGATCTTTCTCGTAAGGCGGAAACAAATCCTCGGCCCGCAGGTTTGATGGACGCTGTTATGAATGATGGCTTTTTTCGTTTAAATATTACACTTAAGTAATTTTCTGTTTGGTAACCGACTGCATTTTGTCCTGAGCGATTTATCAGAAATTTCCACGTCGGGGATGTTTAACAGAGGAATCTGTCAAGTTTAGCCCTGACGCAGAAGCGATCAGGTTAAGATAGTAGTGAATTGCTTTGTCGTTCGAATTGACTGCACATAGCTTTTCAAATGTCTCCCTGGCCTTGACCAAGTCATGAGACAGAAAGTGTGAAACAGCTTCTTCAAAAATCAGCTTTTGTTCCTCTAGAAGTGGATCAAAGTATCCGGGCATATTGGGATAAATTTGTACGAGCGGCACAGGGCCAGA
This sequence comes from uncultured Bacteriovoracaceae bacterium, assembly GCA_964611175.1. Lineage (GTDB taxonomy): Bacteria > Bdellovibrionota > UBA2394 > UBA2394 > UBA2394 > CAZSZT01. The sequence goes on along the minus strand of CAZSZT010000249.1, from coordinate 395 downwards.
TTTTCCTTTGATTGAGATTTTACCGAGATAACGTGTTTTGAAAAACGAAGTATCTCTCACTTGGTTGATAGAATCTGAGCTAGCGATAATTTCACAGCCAAAATCTTTGGTTAATGTCTCGAGTCTTGATGCGAGATTAACGGTGGCTGAAATCACAGTACCGGCCATTTGTTCTTTGTATCCGACTGTCGCTAAAATCATGGGGCCAGTGCTAATGCCGATTCCGATCTTGATCGGCTCAAGACCTTTCTTACGGTGGTCTTCATTAAATTTTTTTAGATGGACAACAATGTCAAGTGCGGCTCGGACAGCATCATCCGGTTTGTTAGGGAAAATGGCCATAAGCCCATCTCCGATATATTTGTCAATGAAACCATCATTCTGTCTTATCAGAG
>CAZSZT010000248.1:0-3731 GCA_964611175.1 uncultured Bacteriovoracaceae bacterium | reverse complement strand
GAAGCGACTTCGATTTTATCAACTCCTTAGCCTATTTTTTCAAAGTAGTATTCTTGCCCTTGTCGCTCACCAATTTGGCCTTTTTGCGAAGTTTTTTTCTTCGGCCTTTAAAGTGACTTATGGCCTTGAAAATACGTTTCATTTTATTTTTTTATGTTTGACTGGGATATTATTTGTTTCGTTTTTTTGGAGACAATACAAAAAAACAGGGATGCCTTCGTTAGCCGAAGCCGCGAAAGCCGTTGAGGATCAATCCGCGTTCTTTAAGTCTCATGGGTATCTTCGGGGCGATCTTCGATCCGCAGGTTATTTTTTAGATGGTGGTGCCGCGAGTTCGTCGGAAGAATTTCGTCGGGAACATAGGAACGCATGGGGCGATCGCCTTCGAGACTTTGCCCATGATGTGACACCTTCGGGTTCTTTTTTTATTTATTTTATTGTTTTAGGAGTACTTGTTTCCGTCGAGGGTTCCTTATCCAACCGTATTCGATTTCATTTGCCTTCGAAAACCCAAACCTGGACGCCAACTTCTTTTGAACGGCAGTTGCCGATCGATACTATTTGGAGAACCGAAGCCGGAGCCTTGTCCGGCATGGTCGGTTCGAAAGTTCGGTTTCGTCCGCCAAATACGGGGCCAATGAAAGCCTATTTATTTGTTCGAGGCCACCAATCTCATTGGAATGCTTATCCTTGTGAAAAAACCTGCGAGCTTAAACTTTCCGAACGCGGCCAGTATGCCGTCGGAACGTTTTTTTCACGGTCCCCTTTTTATCCACTTCAAGTTTTCCCCGACGAAAAACCACAAGGAGTCATCTTCGCACTCGTGAAGGGCGAATTCGTGCCCTCGGCTACTCTTGAGGTGGTGAACGAAAAGAATCTTTCTTTGGAGATGTCGGCAAGCGACGATTTGCGTCTTAAGTCGATTGAACTTTTTCATCGTTACTCGGAAAAGGAAGAACGTTTGCGAGCGTGGTCGGTTACTGAAAAGAAATGGAAAGCCGCCCATAACCTTTCGTTGGAGAACTGGAAGGGCGGTGCCCATGAATTGATTTTGAAAATTTCAGATGATTTTCAGACGTCCTTTTCAAAACCCTTGGTCATTGTCTATTCGGACGAAAATACGCTTCGAGAAAAGCGTCTTCGGGATCTTCAAAGTCTGATCGACGAATGGATTCACGTTTTGGCCGATTTATTGGATTCGTCACGCGAGCAAAAGTGGGTGAGGACATTGCCGAGCCGTCTTCATCAAATAGACTATCCGGAACCCGATCAAGAATCTTTAATAACGTCTTATATTTTGGAGCTTCGTCGCCTTTCCGATCGGATCGAAACGACGGTTCAAATTTCCTTTTCCGAAAATAACGCGAAAGATCTGATTGCCCGAACGGAAAAACAAATTCTTTATGGCCTTTCTGTTCTCTATCAGGAAAAGACGGGGGATATCGAAGCGACGGGACAATCCATTCAATCGAGCCAAGAGAATTTAGCCAAACTTTTAGAGGATATTCGAAGCGGAAAAGGCCATTTGGATTCTAAAGAAATGCAGGAAGCGTTGAATCGGCTGACGTCGAAGCTTCAGGAGCTTCAGGAAAAAATCAGGAATTTACCTCAGGGTCCGGGGGACGAACTTCTTAATCGAGAAGCTTTGGAAAACCAGATGGAAGAAAGTCAGAGTCTTGCCGAGAAAATCGAAGAAATTCGAAATCAGGCGAAAAAGGGAGATCAGGCAGGAGCCCTTCGCGAGCTTGAATCTCTTCTTAATCAATTATCCATTTTGTCAAAAGAAATGGAACGTTCTTTAGATCAATGGAAGGCCAATAAAGATCAAGGCGCAAACGAAGCTTCGAAACGTTATGCGGAAAAGCTTGAACGTCTTCGCCAGAGACAAGAATCATTGATCCAGCGAACGGAAAAGCTCAAGAAAAAAATGGAAAGTATGGAAAAAGAAAGCCAAGAAAAGTGGCAGCCCATCGATCCAAAAGAGCAACAAAATATTCAAAAGGAAATGAAAGAAACGGAAAGTGATCAGGCAAAACTTCAAAAAGAATTAGATCAAGCTACGAAAGATTTCGATCGGGAACTCGAAGGCTCCGAATTAGAGCAGATCTTTAGGTCGGGAGAACAAAAAGAAATTGAAGGAAAGGCCTCTTCCGCCATGGAGGAGGCTCGGCAAGCGTTGCGGGATCAAAGGGCCTTTGACGCGATTGGCAGTCAGAAGGAAAGCGCGGAGTGGTTGCGTAAGGCCGAGGAGAATCAAAAGAAGATCCAATCGGAAGTTCAATCGACCGGACAAATGGGAGGAGCGAACCAGCAAAGAGGTTCTGAAAAGGTTGATGTCATTGGGTCCGAAGGAAAAAATGAAAAAGAAAGACGTCAAAAAATCATGGAGAGCTTGAAACAAAAGGTGGATGAGAAATTTCAAAAGAGTCATGAGGGTTATTTTGAAGAATTACTTCAACGTTAAGGGGGTAGGGTTCCTGTCCTTTCTCTTTTGTTTTGGCGGCGTGCTGTCCGCGAGGGAGTTGCCGCCTTATGCCGATTATTTTGCCGATTCTCCGCTAGGAGCTGTGCAAACAAGACAAGACGGTCCTTTTCAGGTTTCTTGGGTTCATCCTCGGGACGGCATTCTTGTGGAAGCTTTGCTTGAAAATCTTAAGCTCGCGGATAAAGACCTTTCGGTTCTCTTTTTAAATTCCAGTGACGAGAGAAGAAAAGTGCCTGTTGAGATTTATCCTAATCTTAAAGATTTTTCAAAAGTCTCGGGGCTTGCCCTCGCTCGATTTCGTGCGACCGGAACGATCGCTCTTACTTTAGATCAACGTCTCATGATTCTTTCTCCTCGAAATTTGAGTTCTGGATATTCTTGGGTGAAGACCGTGGTTCACGAATACGTTCACTATCTTATTCGAGAAATGACACCCAATTATGTTCCGATTTGGCTTCATGAAGGTGTCGCGCAGCTCTTTCAGGGTTATCCGTACCGCAAAGAGGCTGAACTTCATCCTTCTCAATGGGGTGTGTTCAAACGAGCAAAACGAGAGAAACGCCTACTGGACCTCGATACTCTTCAAGAGCCATTTCCTTATCGAAAGGATCCTGAAGAAACGGAGCTGGCTTATATCGAAGCACTCTTGTTCAGTCAGTGGTTGGACAAAAAATGTGGAGCCGTGAATTTGATTCGGATGTCGGCGATCGCCAAAAGTATTGAAAACGGATTGGCCCAATGCACGGGAATGCCTTACGAGGATCTTCGAAGAAAATTCATCCCTGAAGTATTATCGAAGATTCAAATTCCGGAGGGACCAGAAGTCGCTTTTTACGCTCGAGATTTTTCGGGGGGAGATCCCATGGAGGTCGAAGGTCGGAATTCTGATCGTCGAGCTAGGAATTTCGCGCAACTTTCCTCGGAGCTTTTTAAACAAAGCCGATATCCAGCGTCTTCTGATGAAATGAAAAAGGCTCTTAAAGAAAGCCCGCAATCGCCCCCGAGCTGGAGAAGGCAATTGGCCATGAGTTATCAACATTCAGGCCAATCGTCGGAAGCCCTCAGGGTCCTCAAAGACCTCTTGATCGATTATCCGGATGACGCGGGCGGTTGGTATTTGTTGGCCAAGGAACAAATGAAAAAGAAAGAAAATACCAAAGCCTGGGAATCACTTGTTCGTAGCTTTTTTGTCAATCCATTCATGGATGGACTTGAGGGCGATATGAAGACGTTACGAGAAATGAAT
>CAZSZT010000247.1:0-3735 GCA_964611175.1 uncultured Bacteriovoracaceae bacterium | reverse complement strand
TATTCTACTGGATGAGGGTTGTTCTTATGTCAGCGAAACACTCGGAGACCTTCTTAAAAAAGCAGGTTCGGCCGGAGTTAAAATTCTTCTCACTCGAATGAGCGATGCCGATTTTGACTCGGTAGCTCCGGCTTTTCGTGGAAAAATGCTTTCGGCTTTTAGTGTCTTTGTTTGTTTTCATACAACCGATCCCGACACACGCGAAACGATGTCGCGGCTCGCAATGACCGAAGAAGATATTAAGCTCACTAAAAAAATCGGAATGACGGGCGAGACAGGGGAGGGAAGTCAGCGCGATGTTCAGCGCTTTACGATTCATCCCTCAAGCTTCGGGCGATTGAAGCCTGGAGAATGTTACATCATTTCCTCTTCTCTCAATATTTTTCGCAAAGCTCAAATTTTCCCAGCAAGGAGTCTCCTATGAAACGACGATTAACAGAATTTTTACTTCCGATTGTTCTCGCAACAAGTCTGACAGGTTGCTCCACAAAAATGTGGAAAGTGGCCGGCGTTGGACTTGCTTCAGGAGCGGCTGGGGCTGGAGTCGGATATGGCTTTGTTCATCACGGACGAAATAAAGAAAATCAGACGACGAATACCATTATTAGTGCATCCATTTTCGCCGTTCTTGGTGCGGGAATTACCTATTGGCACCTGACATCCCTTGAAGAGCAGCGAGTGGAGCTCGCCGGAAAATTTAGTCGATCGGAGTTTCTCGATCGAGATTCCGAGCGGCCGATGGGCACTATTTCTCTTCCGGCTCCTATCAAAGGAGGCCGCTCTCTTCGACTCGACGACGATACGCGCTGGGTATTTCCTGAATTTCAAAGAAGAGAACTTCCATCTCAGCGAGGCGAAAGCGAACTTATTTCATCTCATCATACTTGGGAAATTGCGAGGCCCGGATTTTTCGTCACGAAGGATCAAGACATCAGTTTATTCAAGGAGGAGGAATCCCATGAAGGAAAGTAAGATGCAGTCTCTTCGATCGTTTTTAGAGATCTGGAGAATGGCTTCTGTCACTCAGCTGAGAAAAGAAGCAGAGCTCTCTTTGCAAGTCTCTGAAGACGCCCTTCGAGTCATGCTCTCTCGCCTTCGAGAGGCGCAAATGATTCGAAGCTGTCGCATGGGAGAAGAAACGGTCGTCTTTGACGTCACTTTAAAGAAGCGAGCGGATTATATTGAGACTCTTCCTTCGGGAACGCGTGCATCTTTCTTAAAACGCTCCGGCATTCATCATCATTTGCTGATGGTCGATTTGGCGCAAGATTTACGCCAATTGAATTCTAATTTTATGATTCAAGGCAATGTGCTTTCCGAATCTCATTCGAGCACTTACTCGGCCCACGAAGAGTTTTTCCGCAAACATGCGCCGGATTTGACGCTCTCTGATCGAAGCAATCCGCAAAGCCTCCTCTGTTATTTGGAAGTAGAAAGAACCTTAAAAGCAGAAGTGCGCTACCATGCGAAGTGGAGTGCTTACGAAACAGACGAGAATGTTTCAGTCGTTCTCTATTGGCTTTACGATCGACGCTTGGAAAAACGTCTTCAAGATCTCATGGAGCGTTTCTTTAGACGCTCCTTAGGCGATCGTACTTTTGCGATCGGAACGGTTCTTCATTCAGAATTTGAAGCCCAAAAATCAAATGCGCCGGTCAAATTATATTCGATCGGACAGAAGAAACTGATCTCTCTTCAAGAGCTTCTTACTCAGAGATTAAAGCGAAGGGATGCCGCATGAGCGCCCACCTTTCCCTGTTAATGCTGATGTTTCGAAAATGTTTCGGATCGTTTTCTGAAATGCGAAAAATTTCCGCGGCGGCCCCTCATTCCGTCGACCTCCAAGCTGACTCCCCACCCCCAACCATCACTAAAGTTCGGTTACGTTTCACTGGTGGCGGGGAGTCAGCTTGGATGTCTAGGACTATCGGGTCCGCGGGGAATCAATGGGGGTGGTTTGAGGGTCTAAGATCAGTAGTGATTGGTGAAACAGGGAAAGGTGGAGGGGAAGGAAAGAAAAATAAAAACAAAAAAGAGGTCTCCGTTTGGGACATTTCTTGGTGTCCCAAACGTCGGAATATTTTTTTTATGAAAGGAATTTATGAATACTGAATCAATACATTCGATCGAAAAGGTAAAGCCGTTAAGAAAAAAGAAAGAAAATATCGAAGGAAGTTCTGCTGAAATTGCTTCGATCAAACTCTTTGGAAAAGCGGCTGAGAAACTTCGACATCTGGAGACGGAGGCAAATCGCGGAGGTAAGCGCCGCGTGCGAGGCAGCGATATCGTCGCCTTGTCTCTTGAGAAGCTGACGCCAGAAGATCTTCAATCGCTTCGAAAAGAAAAGGCGACCGTCGACGATCATTTCGAACGCCGCTTTCAAGAATTTCTCATGCAACATCCAAAATCAACCAAACAGGATTACCTCGCGCATCTTTTGCGTCTGGATCAATCCACTCAATAACAAAAGGAGAAAATAGAAATGGAAACTATTAATCACATCGAAACACCATCAAAAAACTCAGCAGCCTTGAAAAATGATTTCAATTTCATTTTGTCGAGAAATCTGAGGCTCACACTCAAAGGTCTCAGTCTGAAAGTGAATGGCAGCGGAGACAAAGTCGTTCGATGGACGGATCTTCTTGAAGCGGGCCTGCAAAAGATCACTCCTGAAGATCTGATTCGTTTACGAGCGGAGCGTCTTCAAACGCTTTCTCTTAAGAATTGAAGGAGTAAGTATGCGGATTTTTCGAAATAAGAAGCGCAATTTTATCTTTCTCAGTTTTGTTGCGCTTCTTGCTGGCGGTTGCGGCTCTCAAGATTATGGTCCGGCGCAACCGAGCTCTTTTCACGCGATTCTAAAAGAGGTGCTACCGGCTGTTGAAAAACAGAAAGGGGCACCTCCGACTGTCATTTTTGGATCGGATGTGAATGACGAATCCATTTGTCCGCATGATGCGATCTGCATTGAGTCAGGTTACTTCGGTTCTCATCAACTCGAATGGTTAGCGTCTGAGAGACATGACTTCGTTGAAAAAGAAAAGGGAGATGATCTCTCCACCTTTCGAATAACGACGGATCGAAAACTCATCATCGACACCGTCGTTTTCGAAATTTCCTCAAATGTAAAGGTCGTCGCCTGTAGCGGCGCGCTTTTGGTGTCGGCCCTTGCTCTTGGCGGCGGAGGAACGGTCGATTCTTCTGGAGAGGCTTGTCATCGGCCGGATGGGACGAAGCTTACTTTTATTTCAGCGGAACCCAACAGTCTTATTGTGAATGCAAGTGGACGAAAGGGAGCTCGCGGGGCTTCACCTGAGATTCCTGCGAATGAGAGACGTGCGGCTGATGGACTGCCTGAAAGTACCTCTTTTATTACGAAGAGCAAAATGACGCCGACAAAAATTTGTCTTTCAGTCGGCGCTTGCGGCGCTCCAGGCGATGAAGCCAACAAGAAGATGGAAAGTAATTTTAAATGGATCGAAGATCGGCAGCTTTTTTCTGTGTCAGATCTTCGATTGTTTGTTTGGGAATCACTCGTCAAAGGAAAGTACGGTGAAAAATATTGGAATCAACACGATCCATTAGAATATGCACCCACCCTTTCTTGTGAGCTTCAAGCTGACAAAGAAAATGAAACGACAGAACTCTTTGAATCGGCGCAAATCCTCGCTGAAAAATTAGATGGCTTAAATGGCGCGCCTTCCACAAAGGCATGGGCGGGGGGCAAAGGCGGAG
>CAZSZT010000246.1:2425-3752 GCA_964611175.1 uncultured Bacteriovoracaceae bacterium | reverse complement strand
TTGAACGAACCCTTCGATTGTTTAATCGAAAGCCCATTTTCTTTCATGGCTCTGGAGGAAGTATCGAAAGAGGCGGAGGCTCAATCCGTGAGCAAACAGAAGGATGGCCCGATGTTGCCTTGAAAATTTATAAAGTAACGGTTCAAGGCGAAATGGTTCAGCGCATTCTGTCGTCTCCTGAAATTTTTAGGCGTCAAATTCACCAATTTCACGAGCGATTGTTAGAGAAGAAATCCCCGACACCGGAAGGAGTGCCGAAGGTCATGCTCAAATGGGGACGAAAAACTCAAATTCATTATCAAGAGATGTTGCGAAATCCTGAGTTTATTCAGTTGATTCAGTCGGTGACTCCCTATCGTTATCTACGCTGGCTTAAGATTGGATCTCGACCGTCCAAGCGATATTCGAATTTTTCATTGGAATCTCTGCGGGCGATCCCGTGGGTGATGTGTTGGACACAAACTCGAGTGCTTTTTCCAGCATGGTGGGGATTAGGTTCCGCTTGGGAAGATTTAACGGAGAAAGAGCAGACGGTCTTAAAACGATATTTTCGGACTCATGGAATGTTTCGTTCGTTTCTTAAAAATATGGGATTTAGTCTAGAGAAAATCGAACTTTGTATTTTTGACCTCTATTTAGAATCTCTAGGGCCTTCGTCATTCCGCGCTCAATATTGGTCGAAGAAATTTAGGATGGAACATAAGAAAACAGGACGGTGTCTCAAGGAGTTAACAGGACAAAAAAATCTGCTCTGGTACCGTCCTTGGTTAAGCGAAAGTATCCATTTACGTTCCAAAATGATTCATCCTTTGAATCTGATTCAAATCCTTGCGATCAAAAATCGTGATCAGAAGCTGCTTCGGGAAACCGTGACGGGAGTCGCATCCGGAATGTTAACGACGGGGTGAACTTTACTATTTTGTCATTGACGTAAAGCTCGCTCCTCAATATCAACACTTCAGGGTTAATGTTTTTGGGTTAGGAGTTTTTATGAAGGGTTTAGGGTTATTTTTGGGGTTACTTCTTGTTTTTCTTTTTCGTTTTTCGAGTTCTTATGCGTTTGAACCACCATCGGATTCTAATCTGAACCATCCTCAGTCAGGATGGCCGATTCAATTGGGAGAAACCGAGGCTGCCTTTACAACTCCCGTCGTGGGAAATGTGCTTGGAGACGAGAGAATGGAGATTATCGTGCCGATCGTTTCGAGCCCCTTTTATGGAAGCCGAACGGAGCCTGGAGTTTATGTCTTTCACGATGATGGATCGGCTTTTGGTGCGGATGCTGGAAAAATCTATTTTTCGGATTTTTCCAGCGGCCACCTTCTTC
>CAZSZT010000246.1:0-2415 GCA_964611175.1 uncultured Bacteriovoracaceae bacterium | reverse complement strand
ACGTTGGCGGATTTGGACGACAATCCCATCGATGAAGAAATTATTTATTACGACGACTATCATGTTTTTGCATTACAGGGCGATGGGCAAATGCTTTCTGGAAACTGGCCTCTTTATATTCCTTTTGGAGTGGCAAGTTTTAATACGGCTCCAGTGATCGCGGCGGATATGAATGGAGACGGAAAATCTGAAATTATTTTTGCAAGTGCCTTTGATGACCAGATCGAAAAGACCCAGCTTTATTTGGTCGATCGAAAGGGGAGAATTGCGCCAGGGTGGCCCGTTGAACTTGGTAGACAAGACTACGGAGTTTATGTGAGCGTCATTGCGACGGCCAATCTCGATAGCACGAAAGATCTGGAAATCGTAACGGCTTCTCATCCAAGCGTTTACAATGCGGCTCATCAGGTCGCTGCTTTTAACATTTATGGCGATAAAATTTGGAATTTTGAATTCGGCGCGCAGGATCTAGTGATTGCCGACGTGGATGGTGACGGAATGAACGAGGTGATCGTTCTTGGGATTCCGCAGGTTGAAAATGAAAACTGGGTTATCAAAGTTCTTGTCGTGGAGGGGGCAACGGGACGCATCGAACGGTCTCGAACGGAAATCATAGGCCCTTACATCAACGAATTCACTTTTGATCAAAATCGTCAGGAATATATTGCCTTCAGATCGGAAGTGCGAGTGGGACAAGCGGGCCGTTTGGTTAAAGATCATTTGTTCCTGGCTGATTTTAATCGAAATGGTCTTCCCGAGATTTTAACTCATTACCGGTATTCTTACTGGAAATCGTTTATTCCTTTAGAAGGTCCGGAGCGATATGAAACCTTGGAAGACTGGACAAAAATTCTTGTTTTAAATGATCGCCTTTCTCCTGTGGGGCCAGGGACGGTTCTTCGATATTCTGAGCCCAACAGTGTCTTTGACGTCGAGCCCATTATTATCGATCGACTCGTCGATGTGACGGGAAATGGCATTTCGGAAGTCATCACAAGCCAAGTAAAAAGTAGGTTTGAGGTGGAGGTTAATGTTTTGGACCGCCATTTCAACCATGTCGCGCAACTTTCGTTAGAGTCTCAGACCCAAGGGAACGGTTTTGTTCGTTTCACGAATCATATGAAAACTTCTTTTTATGATTTAACGGGCAAGGGTTTTTATGATTTGTTTATTCCAATACCGGGCGGGGAACTTCATCGAATGGATGCACGTCGATCATCTCCACGACGGAGTCAGGATTGGTCCGTTTATCGGCAAAACAATCAGCGAACAGGGTATTGGAAGCCCTAATCAAAGTCGGGAAAAGATCTTTTCGAAGGAGACATCTTCGCCTGTTATACAAAAGGCGATTTGGCCTTTTACGGGAATTTCGCTGAGAAGCGAGATCTTTAAATAATTTTCGTATTCCGATTTCGGCTGATTTTCTACCGGCGGTCGAATTCCAACAAAGGTAAGATCGGCGTATTGGGATTGCTCTAAAATGAAAGAATTTAGTGAGCTGTCTCCGGTTTTCAAAAGGACGTCGACTTCAGCCGGAAATTGGCTTGTCTCAAGAAATTCGGTAATGGCGTCTTCTAAATGTTTTTCTTGTTCTGGGTTATCCGCGACAGATTTTACATAGAATTTTGAACCTTTCCATTCCGAGCTTGTTTGAATCATATAAGCAAGGGCCAACATAAAAGACGTATTATTGCTACTGGATGTCTTCGAGGGCTTCCACCACAAGAAGATTTTCTTGGGTTTTTCTCGACTAAATAAATTAAACAAAAAAGCTAATTTTGAAGAAGGCTTTTGTTCCGAGAAGGCTGTAGGCGGAGTTCGAACAATAATAAGATTTCTTTGGGAGGAATAAATCTTTCTTAAGAAATTCTCAAATAAAGAGAGATCTTCGATAGCGTCAGAATGGTCCAAAATAAACGTATTGGGAACAATCGGGCCTAAACCATAATGAAGGCGAAGAGCCTCCGCACCTTCCCAGAAATTTTCTGACTGGCTCACTTCTACCAGAGAGGGAACTCCCTTTTTTTCAAGGCTTTCAGCAAAAGTACGTTCGATATTTTTGATACGAGTTTCTTCAGCGGTTTTCGGAGGAAGGATCAGTCCGACGGTTAGAAATCCCTTTCCGTGAGCCACGGCATCGGCCCATTCGACCGACGGCCAAGACGATTGAGGCGCTCGGCCAAGAACAAGCATATTGGGTCTCCACGTTTTAGCGCTCAGTTTAATTTTGGTCAGCGCATAAATCGTATATCTCGATAAGTAAACTAAAAGGGAGTAACGAATATCACTCCAACTTGTTTTTAGATTTCGGCGCCTAACCAAAATAAAGACCACCGCTGTCAAAAAAAGAGCAACGAATGTGGCCCCTGCATCAATCATAAACATGGCGGCAAAACATCCAAAAGCTCCTAAAAA
>CAZSZT010000245.1:0-3772 GCA_964611175.1 uncultured Bacteriovoracaceae bacterium | reverse complement strand
GATCTTCCTCAATTATATCGCCTGGCTTATAGAGATCGATCGGGATTCGAAAAAATTGCAAATCGTCTTGAATCTCCCCCTTCGCCTCTAATCCTCCCATTTAATAAGAATATCATGACTTCCACCCCCCAGACACGACTCAGAAGGACAATAAATTCAATCATTTAGCCCTGAAAGAACCGGGCGAAATTCTCAATCCATGGATTTTCAAAATTTAAAGACTTTACGAGGACCAGTTCTTCGCCACCAGCGGCGAGAAAACTTTCTTTCCCACGAATCTCAATTTCTTCAAGCGTTTCTAAACCGTCGCAAACAAAAGAAGGAGAAAACACTAAAACTCGTTTCAATTGAAGGGACGGGAGATGTCGAAGCAAATCGTCCGTATAGGGTTGAATCCAACCCTTCCCGAGCCTGGATTGAAAACAAACGCTCACTTTATCCTGTGGAACTTGAAGACCGTCCGCGATCTTCTTCGAAGTCGCAAAACATTGAGATCGGTAGCAAAACGATTTTGGAATTTCGCAGCATCGATCGGAACGAAGACAAGTTTGTTTATCCGGATCTGACTTCGTTAATTGGCGTCCGGGTAATCCATGAAAGCTAAAAAGAAAATGATCAAAATTTTTCAAATCGTACTTTTTACTTTGCTCAATCCATGATTGAATAAAAAAGTCTTCGTGATAAAAAAACTTTTGATAAGTCAGTTTCGGGGAATACCGAAGCTCGATCAATAATCGTTGGACCTCCTTGATGATGGAACCGGTTGTCGCTTCGGCGAACTGTGGAAAAAGCGGAAAAACGGTTAAATCTTGGATATTTTGTTCTTTAAACTGAACCAGACTTTCCTTCAAACGAGGATTCCCATATCGCATTCCAAGGTGGATCCGGTAGCGACCGGTCAATTTTTCCTGCATTTTTTTTTCAAATTCCGAACTGACGACTCTCAGCGGGCTTCCGCGATCCGTCCATATTTTTCGATACGCTTCGGCCGTTTTGGAAGATCGAAATGGAGAAATAATGCCATACACGAGAAGCCATCGCGCAAAAAACGGAATGTCGATAACATCGGGATCCATCAGAAACTCACGAAGAAATTGACGGCAAGATCGAGTGGTGGGGGAATCGGGCGTCCCGAGCTGAACGAAAAGGATCCCTTTCATAAACTTTGAATATAGATCGTTTTAATATTTACGAATTCACGAAAACCAAATTTCCCAAGTTCTCTCCCATAACCAGAACCTTGGATTCCTCCGAAAGGGAGTCGCGGATCGGATCTTACGAGAGCGTTTACAAAACAGGCTCCCGCATTTAAGGATTTCACCGCTATTTTTTCCGCCATTTGAATATCCGAGCTAAAAAGACTTGCTCCTAAGCCGTAAGATGTTTGATTGGCTAAAACAACGGCCTCATCATGGCTTTTTGCCGAAATGATGGCGGCCACTGGCCCAAAAGTTTCTTCTTCAAAAACACTCATCCCCGGTGTTACATTCGCTAAAATAGTTGGAGGATAAAAATACCCCTTCATCCTTGGAATTTCCCCGCCCAACACAAGTTTCGCACCGCCTTCTATTGAACTTCTGACCTGCCCATGAAGATGCTCACGTAAATCCGCGCGCGCCAGCGGGCCGACATCCGTGTTCATTTCCAAAGGGTCGCCCACTTTTTTGGACGACATCGAAGATCGCAAAAGGTTTTCAAAGCGAGCGCTCACTCGCTCATGAACAATAAAACGTTTTGCAGAAATGCAACTCTGCCCCGAGTTAAGCAAACGAGAATGACAGGCCGTTTCCGAAGCCATTTCCAATTGAGCATCCTCAAAAACAATAAAGGGATCGCTTCCTCCCAACTCCAAAACAAGTTTCTTTAAATATTGCCCAGCTAAACTTGCTACTTCGCGCCCGCCCCTGACGCTTCCTGTAAAGGAAATCCCCCGAATAGAGGGATGTTTAATCGGAAGCGACGCGGACTCATTCGTTAAAAGAAGGGACTGAAAGGTATGGGGTGGAAATGAGGCCTTTTTAAAAATTTCCTCGATCAGCAAGGAAGTTCCACAAACATTGGGTGCATGTTTAAGGAGAACAGTATTTCCTGCAAAAAGCGCAGGTACCGCGAATCTTACCACCTGCCAGAGCGGAAAATTCCAGGGCATGATTCCCAAAATACAACCGAGAGGTTGATAGGTCACAAAAGACCTATGGGCATCCGTTTCAATCAGTTCATCTTTTAAAAAGGAAACGGCATTTTGATAGGCATATTCACAAAGAAGGGCCGATTTTTCGACCTCCTGATGCCCCTGTCGTAGCGGCTTGCCCATTTCCAATGCCATGAGTTCAGAAATTTGACTTTTGTGCTTGAGAAGTTCCTTTCTTAAATTTTCAAAAAAAGAACGCCGATCTTCCATTTTCATTCGTCCCCAGATTTGACCGCTTTTCACGGAATGATCGATTTTGCTTTCTACTTCATGATTTGACATTTCGTCATATGTTTCAAGGATCTCTTCGGTTGCTGGATTAATGGATTTTAAATTCGCCATAATGGATGTTCTTGAGCGTACAACCAAATTCCATCGACTTCAAATTTTCTGTTGTTTAGAATTTTTTAATGCCTCCACGGAGTCTTAAGCTTTTTGACACACTTCAGGGAAAGAAACTTCCTTTTCGTTCATCGTCCGATTCTTTAAAGCTCTACGGCTGCGGACCGACCGTCTATGGGTATATCCACGTTGGAAATGCGCGTGCCTTTTTAGTACAAGATTTGGTCGTCCGAATTCTTCGATATGCGGGATACGCCGTTACGTATACTCGAAATTATACGGATATCGATGACAAAATCATTCAGGTAGCTCTATCGGAAAAGAAATCGGCGGCGGAAGTCGCTGAATTTTATATTCGGGCCTTCGACGACGATATGAAAGCTCTTAAGGTCATTCCTCCCGATCACTGCCCAAAAGCGACGGAAACGATTCCTGAAATGATTTCGATGATTGAGGGGCTTATTCAAAAGGGTTTGGCCTATGTTGTTGAGACTTCCATCGGACGCGATGTTTATTATCGAGTTTTAAAATTTAAAAAATATGGATGTCTCTCGAAACGCCATCTTGACGATATGATTTCCGGCGTTCGAATCGAAACCGAGGAAAAAAAGGAACATCCGGCGGATTTTGCCTTATGGAAAGCCGCCAAACCTAAAGAGCCCTCTTGGGAAAGTCCATGGGGCCCCGGCCGACCGGGGTGGCATATCGAATGTTCGGCCATGATTCAGAAAATTTTTCATTCGAGTCTGGATATTCATATGGGAGGCATCGATCTCATTTTTCCTCACCATGAAAATGAAATCGCTCAATCGGAAGGTTCCGATTCCAAACCCTTGGCTCATTATTGGCTTCACAATGGAATGCTTGAAATTGAAAAAGAAAAGATGTCGAAATCTCTGGGAAATATCATGAAAACGAGGGACTTTCTGGAAAAGTACGGAGCGGAGACTCTTCGGTTAATGGTCAATCTGGTTCATTATCGAAGCCCCTTGGATTTTTCGACGGAATCGATTTTACGTGTCGAAGCCCTCGTGGACCGACTCTATCATTGCAAGCTTCACGCGGAAAGAGCCAAAGAAGTCACCGCAGCTCAAAGCCTCCCTCCGGAATTACATCACCTGTGATCCAAAATGGATGAGGCTTTGTTCGATGATTTTAATTCCGCGAAAGCCCTTGGTTTATGTTTGTCGGCCGCACGCGTTTGCTTTCGAGAACATAAACCAGAGTTTTGGATAGCCT
>CAZSZT010000244.1:0-3778 GCA_964611175.1 uncultured Bacteriovoracaceae bacterium | reverse complement strand
AAGAAAAGATTCAACCGGCAAAACTTTAAAAATTCGAGAAAAAATTAAATCGGCTGTTAACGCTGCTTCCAATTCAATGGCTGTATTGGCCACTTTCTTGTCTTCTTCATTTTTTAAGAAAGGTTGAATGGCAATTGGAACCGGAGCAAGACGCGCGTTCTGAAGGACGATCGATTGAGAAAAACTCAGTTGAGGCAATATCCCAAAACAGAATATTAAAATGAATTTCTTTAAGGCTTGCATTGAATGGAGACTTCCTTTCCGCTCAAATCCGAAATCACATCTGGAGCAAAAACTTCATTTTTTAAAGCTTGACGGGTGGCAATGAGACAATTTTGATCAACGATCTGAATCCCGGAGGATTTAATCATCGTTAAAGATAAAATTTCAAATTGGTCTCCCACGCCCACGATTTTAGCAATCATAAACCCCTCTGCATTCGGAAATTTTTTCTTAATTCTTAAATCAAAAGTATCGAAATATTTTGTAATGGCTGACTGAAGCGCTTGCTCGGCCGGGGAGGCATTTCGATCTCCAATCGATCCCGTTCCCGTCGCTTGTTTCTCACCCGTCTCAATTGTTGGAAAATTATTTTCTTTGGGGGGTGGCCGCTCTTCTCTTCCAGCCTCGGCTCTAATTCGATCCAGGATGCTGGAAAGCTTTTGCTTAGGCTTTTCTTCCTTTTTTGGTTTGGGTTTCGGTTTTGTTTTCGGTGTTTTCTCTTTGAAGACAAGTTCGGGTTCCTTTTGGGGTGCCGATTTTACAATGGGTGGAGGAAGATCCTTTTCGCTCGGACCTTGTTTCATGGGGCTGTCGGTCGGTTTATAAAGAGAAATCTCCATTTTGATGGCGCCAAGCTTCTCAAATTCGTGGCGCCGAGCTTTGAGCATCAAAAGAGAGAGATGAGTTGACCAAAAAACTCCGACCACAAACACGATGTGAAGACTGAGAGAAATGATTATGGCTCGGTTGAGCGGGGCCATCTTTATCGGCACACTATTTCTTTAGATTCGACGGATCGGTTACAAAGGATATTTTGTAAACTCCTGCGGACTGAATTCCAGCCATTACTTTAATAATAAACCCATGCGTTACTTGTTCATCCGCTTTAATAAAAAGTTCTTTCTTATCTCGGTTTTGAAAAATACTGGCTAATTTTTTATTGAGATCCGGCAATGGCACGGATGTTTTTCCAATATAAAGGCTTTGATCTTTTTTAATGGCAATCACGACACTTTCTTCTTCGACGTTCGCTGGCTTCGCTTTTGCCTGCGGAAGTTTGACATCGACAGAATCGTTCATCAGGGGGGCGGCGACCATAAAAATAATCAAAAGAACGAGCATAATATCGACGAGCGGGATGATATTGATTTCGGAGTTCAGCTCGTTCGGATTTTTACCCGAAGAAAAGGCCATCAGAGGCTCCTTTTAGCCGTATTAAGAAAGTCGACCCCGAATCTTTCCAAAGAATTGGAAAACATTCGGATGTGGTTGGTAAAATAATTATAAAAAAGAACGGCGGGAATAGCCGCGAAGAGACCCATGGCGGTTGCAATAAGAGCTTCGGCAATCCCAGGAGCCACGACGGCGAGATTACTGGCCCCAGTCGCTCCGATATTGATAAATGAGGTCATGATTCCCCAAACCGTTCCAAAAAGACCGACGAAGGGTGCGGTACTGGCTGTACTTGCCAAAAAAGGAAGATAAGACTGCATGGATTCCATCTCTTGACTCGATGCCTTGCTCAGAGTTCGAGAGACATTGGTTTCCATCAATTCAACGGCATCCGCCCGCGAGACATTGAGCTTCTTTATGGCATTAAATTCTTGAAGGCCCGCTTCAAAAACTTTTGAAAGCGGAGCATGGGGATTCGATTGGCTTGCTTTCGCCGCGCCTTCTAGACTCCCGGTTACCCAAAAAGTTTCCGCGAATCTTTGGCTTTCGCTTGCTGCGGTGCGCAAAATCATCCATTTCCATAAAATGATGACCCAGCTCACAATGGAGGCGAGAAAGAGGAGGGCCATTACACCCTTCACAAGCCATCCAGCATCTCGAATAAGGCCCAAGACGTTCAGTGAGGATTCTTGAGTTTGAGCAATAAGGCTTAGCAAAAAGATATTCTTCATAATGATTAAAATGATTACATTAGAAGGGAGGGTTGGCAATGAAGTCCTTAGCCCTACTTTAGTAAGGAGTAAGACTATTGTTATTCGAATTTAGACAAGTAGATAAGAATTTTGGAATTCATCGGATTTTTCGTCAGTTAAATTTTTCACTTGAACGCGGCACCTTTTCCATTTTGACCGGACCTAGTGGGTCGGGAAAGACAACACTCTTTAGAATGCTTTGCGGCATCGAGAGATCGTCCGAGGGTAAAATTATTTTTTTAGGAAAGGAACTCGTTCAACATTCCGCCACGCATTTAAAGCAGATCGGTCTTATTTTCCAAAATCCAAGAGGCTTGGCAGATGCCACGGTTTACGAAAATATTGAAATGCCCTTGGTCGTCGATGGGGTCTCGAGGGCGCAGCGAGAAAAACTCGTCCTGCGCTGGCTCGATCTTATGGGATTACGTCCGAGGACAAAGTCTCTTTATCGTGAGCTGTCTGGTGGAGAGACCCAGAAGGCGGAATTCGCGAGGGCGCTTATCCGAAAACCAAGGCTGATCTTGGCGGATGAACCCACGGCCCATTTGGATGCCGTTCAGGCCGATCATTTGTTAGACATCTTATGGGAACATTATCAGGATGGGGCAACCGTCTTTATTTCGACCCATCATCCGCCGGCTTTCGATCATCCGAGCATCATTCGTTATCATGTTTCTCAAATGAACGTGATTCAGTTGAAATCTCGATTAGACGCCGATTACGGGAAGGCCCCATTGTTGGAGAGGTCTCAAGACTTGGAGGGGAGAGTTTAAAATGATGAAATTTTTGATCAAAGAAGCGACTCTGCTCATGGCTTTTGTGATTTTGGGTGGAATGCTTCTATTGTGTGTTTGGATTTCCAATCAAATGAACGAAAGTTTTCTGAAGGAATTCAAGAATTCGAAAATTTCCATTGTCATCGCGCCTGGAAGCGAATCGGAATTTAGAGTCTGGACCCGGGAACAGCCGGATATCCTTGAAACGGATATTTATTATTCTCACGATAATAAAGCTCGCTTGGGCGCGCTCTATCCGGAGTTGAGAAATATTATTGCACCGCTGGAGTCTCGGTTTTTTCCGTCTTCGGCGGTTTTAACGGTGAAGAATCCCGAAAAAACGATGGCAGCCTTAAAAGAAAAACCGGAATTATCTCAAGCCCAAATGCTTCACGCACCCCCGGATAATTTGACGAGATTGATGAATGTTCTGACTTTTATTTTTTCTGGTTTGTGGCTTTTAACGTTGAGCCTCCTTCTTTATTTTAATCTTGAGAAGCTGGCGATTCAGGAAGAGGCAAAATGGTCTCTTTTAAAAATGCTGGGTGCGAAATCCTATCGACTCTTTTTACCACTTTGGTCGGGTCAAATTTTAAGAATTTCGATTGCTTCCATTTCCGCTATTTTCTTGACGATTGTCGCTGCTCGGCAGATTCGAGGATTATTTGCCTGGAATTGGGGAGGAGTTTCTTGGATAACCATGGGAATCTTCTTTACTGTCGCGATTGCGATGACCTCAGCCATCGCCTTTACTCTCTTTAGCCTTAAATATCGCCGGATTTCACTGGGATGATGGATCGTCGCACGGTTATCGTATTCGTTTTGGTTTTGTTTCCAGTTTTTCTTTTTGCCAAG
>CAZSZT010000243.1:0-3792 GCA_964611175.1 uncultured Bacteriovoracaceae bacterium | reverse complement strand
TTCCAAAAAAAACAAAATCAAAATTTTGGCCATTTAAAGAATTCTCGCTCAATACCTCGACCGTGATGGAGGAGTCTTTAAACTCAACCGTCTCCCCCGCAGAATTCTCCGACGCGAAAAGCCTTAGGTTTTTAATCGGGAAATTTCGGTCCTCAAGGACATGAAGCATTTCTTGGCCCACAAGCCCCGTAGCTCCCACAATCGCAACAGAATAACCCGTTGAACGGCTCATAAGGCTTTCTTTTTAGTCGAGACATGGGCTTTCGCAAGTAAAAATTGGAAAACGACGTCTCCTCCCATCCCTTATTTAAAAAATTTAAAGGACTGCACGCTACCTTCAAGATATTGTTCCGTGAGGATCGCCCCGAAGGCTTCCGCATGGAGATCCGGAATCAACGTTAAAATGACATTTTCCTCTAAAGAATCCGTCGAATTCGAAGGGGGAAGAGCGCGAGCGGCAACGACCAGCTGATCCTTAGCCACAATCCCATCATAGATCTCGTAACCATCGGGAGATTCTAATTTCTTACAAAGACTCTGCTCCTGAGGAGTCAGAGCGCATAACGTCAATACAGCACGATCCCCTTCGCCCTTCAAAAGGAGGCGTTCGCGATCCACATGAAGTTTAGTGTTCTGATCATCGTCCAAAGATAAATCAACGGGCAGGGCCTGTATCCCTTCCTCGCCGATCGAAAGGACGCGAGTCATTAACCTCGATAAATCCGAATAATAGATCTTCGCAAGGAGATAGATTTTCGAATGCTCCGACGACGAATCGGCCAATTTCCAGTCTCTCAATCGGATCGTCGATGGATGAGTCCATACAGATTTGAACTTTTTTTCGCCGGGATCAAATTTATAAAGCTGGAATTTATCAAGATCACGAGAAACGCCGAATCCGGTTTGTGTCAAATAATAATAAAAACTTCCATCTTGCGCCATCCAGGCGATTCCCTTGGGACCAAGATTTTCGTTTTGAAAGATCCAGCCTTCGTTGGGTTTGAAAACATAAAGAAATTTCCCGTTCGGACTCATTCTAAATTCTGAAACATCCCGATCCAATGTCTCAAGACTCTTCGCTTTATCGAGCTTTCGAAGCTGATTTCCTTGATCGATAAAATAGAGATCCCCGTCCTGAGTCCAATGAGGGGAACGAAGGCTTCGAATCGACGAATCCCGTAAACACTCTGTTTCTCCGGTCGGCGCGATAATAAAAATGGAGCACAAATCCTTCGATGACTCAACTTCCTGACTCGTTCTCTGGACGACGTTCTTCGGGGCCTCTGCAATCTGAATAATCGCGTTTCCCTCCTTGGCTTGAGCCACCGCTTCCACGACAAGAGATGTCTCGGATGGAACGGGAAGCTTCTGATCCAAAGTTTCCACCGACGAATCCTTAATCACCAAACTTTCGGTCGTCTCATGACGAACGACATCCGCAACAAGGACTTGAGACCAGTCCGCACCATTTCCGACATGAACGATGGCATCCGTATCGGCCTGGGGTTCCAAACAAGCTGACAGTCCAAACAAAAAGATTCCTGGAATGATGATTTCAGATCGTTTCATGAGTCACTCTCCAATCTCTCAAGCCTATCATTCTGTCTCGCCCATTTCTAAGCTCTTTTGCAAGGCATAGCATTGAATTCCAAAATGATAGACCAAACGCTCTTCCTTTTCGGGGGTGGTCACCGAAGCATCCTGAATGAAACTGACGAGTTCTTTCTGAAGGTCTTTGATTTTATCCTTAAGCTGCGAAAGTTTCGATCGCGGAAATGTAAAAACGGCAGCTCCATACTCTCGTTCTCCGATATCATCTTCCAAGGCTTCAATGGCAATTTCAAGGGTCTGACGATGAAAGGAGCGGATGACATAACTTTTCACTTCATCGGGAAATTGAATTTGTGAAACCGACGATGTCCAAAAACCGTTTTGAAGCGTCAACCAGCCCAATTCCTTGAGGTCCGCGACCGTCTTTTGAATAAGGGCATCTGGCAACCGCTTCCTCAAGACGCGCTGAATAAGCTTGGAATCATCGGAGTTCAAATTAACCACTAATTCCTTAATCTCCACGACATACCAATGGCTTAAAAGATCAACGGCCTCTGTCAAACCGAGCGCCCTTAACGATCGAGCTCGCTTTCGACGCAATCGTTCAAAATAAAGCGTTTTTTCTTCCAACGAAGAAGCTTGATTAAAACGAACGAGATTCTCGAAGTAGTCAATCTCTTTGGGGGTAAGACCCATCCCATGTCCGAATTTAATACTCATCTCGGGAGAAAGATTGCGAGTGCCATCCATGACATGCTTTAAATAAGAACCGGCTACTACTGCCTTTTTCGCAAAACTCCGAAAGGAAAATTTCGCATCGAGAACTTTCCGATGATTATAAAAATCCCGGCAAAAGGCCCGATAATCGAGGTATCGGTAAATATCTAAGCCCCGAGAATCCATGTTTTCCATTTCCTTAAACTACCGCCCCATCTTTCGTTATGGCAATACTCATCCTCTTGACGGCGTATGGCTCTTAGAAGCCAGAAAAGTTGCCAATGCTTCAGATTTATTCGTAATAATCGCTTCAAAGGGCAACCCAGAATGAAGGACCTCTTCCCACTGATCGGCCTCATCTAAAGTCCAAACCCATAAGGGGGGAATTTTGACCGATTTCCATCTTTCCAACCAGGGCTGATCCAGGATTTGTTTAGGAACATTCCATGTGTCTGGTTTCCATCGCTCCAAACTCTCAGGAAGCTTTTCCATATAACGAGATTCGACCAATACACCAAGGCTCCCCATTTTCCGGTTTTCATCCATTTTTTGGAGACAATCCAAAATTCCAGGCAAAAAAGAAGAAAATAAAATCCGGCCCCGAGGTCGGGCTTTTGTTAGAACTCTCAAGACGGCCTCGACGAGTACGTCTTCGCGAGAAGAAGGTTTAAGCTCGAGGTTGATGGTGGTCGTAAGAAAATGCATGAGAACATCTTCCAATGATGGAATTTTTTCCAGACCGTTAACCCTCAATTTTTTAATATCCGCCCAAGTCCAGTGTTCAATGGATCCACTCACTCCACACAATCGCTGTAAATCGTCATCATGAAAAACAACAACTTTTCCGTCCGACGTTAATCGCAGATCGCACTCAAATCCATCGGCGCCGGCTTCCATTCCCTTTTCAAAAGCAAGGAGTGTATTTTCTGGATATTGGGAAGAAAGACCCCTGTGAGCGATATTCAATGGGGGCTTCATGGGGGCCCGATCAGGGAAGTTAAGACCTTGTCTTCCGTCTTGTAAATTTGTCCCGCCGAACACGACGGGCATTTAAAAAATAAAGCAAAAGTCTGGGGTTTTTGATTCTTTGGATAAAGATATCCCGCCATGGTTCGAACTCCCGAGATGCTTCCCGTTTTTATTCGGGCCAATCCCGCTTTGGAAGATAAGCGAGAGCGAGTCGTTCCGTCGCGACCAAGTATCGATAAGGAGGATAAGTATTCTGGAAAAAACTCCTCTTCCGATACTTTTTGTAAAAAGAAACTAAGCTTGGATGGCTTAAGAACTGAATTCCTGGACAATCCGGAAGCATTCTCCAAAATCATATCCTTCGCTTTAACCTCGTAAGTGGATGCACATTGGTCGAGAAGCTTTTTAGATTTCTCCAAATTTGCCGGGCCTCCTAAAGCATTCGCAGCCGCGGCCAAGAGAATCATTTCCGATCCGAAATTCGTCGAAAGCTTATTCACATCCATTAAAATTCGGCTTAAAGCCCTGGAGGAATGGGACCACAAATGACGAAAA
>CAZSZT010000242.1:0-3801 GCA_964611175.1 uncultured Bacteriovoracaceae bacterium | reverse complement strand
CATCAAACTACACGGATCGGATGGCTTTTTTCACTTCTTCTAAAGGAAGAGTTTTGGTGAGAGTCAAGTAAGCTTTTTCTGTTCCAACAAACCGAAATTGTTTCACGATTTGCTCGGCCTTATGAGGAGCTTGAAAAGCCGCCTCTATTTTTTCTCGAACTTTATCTTCTTGAGTAAAATCAGCGGAGAAGTGAATGACAAACTCACTTCCCCCTTCTTTGAGAGCCGTCCCAAAAGATTGCACACTGGCATCTGGAATACCCAGCTTTTTAAGGCTCTCGCGTAATCGTTCAGCCTCGTTTCCCCCTGTTTCCGGCAAACTGACAACGATTTCGACTCCTCCCGCGAAGTCCACACCGTAGTGAAATCCCTTGGTGATAATAAAATAAAGAGCCAACGCCGTGAGTCCCACGGAAAAAATAAGCATGGGAATTCGAAAATTCATGAAGGGAATTTTGGTTCCGGACGGTATCAGTTCAAACATCTCAATCCTCTCTAAATCGACAATTTCTCTGCGCGATAATGTTCAAAGTACCACTCATAAATCCATCGCGAAAACCAAACAGCCGCAAGATAATTGCATACCAATCCCACGATAAGAGTGACCGCAAATCCACGAATCGGCCCTGTTCCAAAATTATAGAGAACCAAACCGGAAATCACGGTCGTGAGGTTCGAATCGAAAATCGCATGGTGAGCGCCTTCGAATCCCGCTTCTAAAGCCGCGCGCGTTTTTTTCCCCGATCGAATTTCCTCGCGTATCCGCTCAAAGATAATCACATTGGCGTCTACGGCCATCCCCACCGTTAAAACAATTCCCGCAATTCCAGGCAAAGTCAGCGTCGCCTGAAACAAAGCCATAATGGCCATCAACATCGTAAGATTAATCGCCAATGTAAAATCCGCCAGGACCCCACTCCATCGATAATAAAGAATCATGAAAATAACGACTAAAAGAGTTCCGATGAGTCCCGCAAATTTTCCTTTTTGAATGGAATCTTCCCCGAGGCTCGCCCCCACCGTTCGATTTTCAAGAATTTCAACAGGAGCGGGTAAAGCCCCGGATCGGAGAACTAAAGAAAGATCCTTCGCCTCTTGAAGCATTTGCTGACGAGTTCCTTTTCCCAATGAAATGGTCGCCCCGGCGGAAAGCGCTGGAATCTTTTCTCGAATAACCGGAGCAGACATCACGACACCATCCAAAAGAATGGCTAAAAGCTTACCGACATTGGCTTCCGTAATTTTTTCGAAAACCTCCGCGCCGGATTTACTGAAGCGAAGAGAAACTTGGGGCTTTTGAGTTGTCTGATCAGACGTAACACGCGCATCTTCCAAAGATTGCCCGCTTAAAACGGTTGTTGTTTTCAAAAGATACGGACGAATCGTGACTTCCTTCGATCGCGGATCCACTTCTTTCTCAAACGAAAGATAGGTTCCCGTCGGCAAATCTTTTTTGAGAGTTTCATTGAGTTTATCCAAATCCGCTCGTGTAAAATTATTTTTAAAATCGACTTGAGTTCTCACTTTTTCAACAAGAGTTTCCAATTGAGCCGGCTCCATTGAATCATCGACGAGTTTAAATTCTAAAAGCGCTGTTTTCCCAATTAACTGAATGGCGCGTTCCGGGTCTTGAATCCCCGGGAGTTGAACCAAAATGCGATCGGTGCCCTGAACTTGAATGATGGGCTCGGCAACACCAAATTCGTCCACTCGATTTCGAATAATATTACGAGCTTGTTCTAAGGAATCTTTCGCAATTTTTTCCTCATAGGCGGGTTCAAGCGTCACTCGTGCAAGAGTATTGGATTCCCAGGAATTCAACGTAAGGATCTGATAAAAATCTTCCTTCAATAAGGCTTCAAGATTTTCAACGTCTTGGGAATGCCGAAGATGAACGAGGACCGCTCTATCGTCTTGGGCGCGTTCGACTTTTTCAACGCTCAGTTTTTGTTCCTCCAAACGATTCTGAAGATCCACTGTAAATTTATCGACCTCAACATCCAAAGCTTTTTGAACGTCAACTCCAAGAACAATATGAATCCCCCCCCGCAAATCGAGGCCTAAATTAATTTTTTTTCCAGGTAAATAGTCCGCGAAGCGTGAGTTCGTTGGAATAATTGTCGGCAACAGAATAAAAAGAGAAACAAGAATGCTTCCAAAGATAATCCATAACTTCATTTTTTATTATCTCCCCTCTGCAACTTTTAAATTACCTTCGCCAGGTGTTGGATCCTTTCCAGCAATACTTTGACGATCCACTCGAATTCGAACATTCGGAGCGATTTCTAAGGTAATGACCTTATCGGTGAGACCGTAAATTTTTCCATAAAGTCCAGAATTCGTAACCACAGCATCGCCCTTTTCCAGAGCGGCAATAAATTGAGCATGTTTTTTAGCTTTCCGACTCTGAGGAAGAATGATCAAAAAGAAAAAAACCGCGACCATCAACAAAAGTCCAATAAAAGGCGATCCCATAAAGGAGGGCTCTGCTGCCGGAGTCGATTTTGCCGGTGCTTCTTGGGCATAAACCGCAAATGCAAAACCGATCCATCCCCCGCTCAGCAATAAAGTACGAGTTACGAATGACATAAAAGGCTGATTTTTCATGTGATGAGACTAAGAAGAAGCCTTGGATCTGTAAAGCTCAAAGGAAGTTATGATGAGGAGCATGAATGAAAACTGTCGGGATAGCCGGCAAACGACTTTTCAACGCCAAGAAAGCAATGCTTTGGATCATGCATGAAGTCTTGAGTCCATTCCGCGAAGCTTCCGTTCGCCAGATGAGCTCGAATTCGCTTCATGAGTTCCAAAAAATAGACAATATTATGAAGAGTGGCCAAACGTCCGGCCAAGGTATCTCCGATGGAAAACAAATGCCGTAACAAGGCCCGGCTATATCGAGAACAAGTTAAGCATGGGCAGTTCTCGTCGATGGGGCGAGAATCTTCTGCATATTGAGCATTAAAAAGATTCCGCTTTCCATCAAAGGTCATCACAATCCCATGACGCCCGTTTCGAGATGGAATCACGCAATCGAACATATCCACTCCACAGGCGACTGCGAATACAAGATCGCGAGGCGTTCCCACTCCCATTAAATATCGAGGTCGATCGGTCGGAAGTAGAGAACGTAAGCCGAATAATGTACGAACAAAATCCGCCTTTTCTTCGCCCACACTTAAACCACCGATGGCCATTCCCTGCCAAGGATCCCGATTTTGCTCGACTTCCAATAATTGGCGAAGAGATCGCTCCCTTAAGTCCTGATGGCAACCGCCTTGATTGATACAAAATAGACCCAGATCTTTTTTCCGGTGAGCTTCTTTGGAACGTTGGGCCCATAAAGCCGTCCGGGCCACCGCTCGTTCAATCTCGCCGGGAGTGGCGGTCGCCGGGGGGCATTCATCGAGACACATCATAATGTCGGATCCCCAGCGCTCTTGAATTCTCACGACGTCTTCGGGGCTCAAAGTTAATTTATCTCCACTTTGGGGAATCGTAAAAGTTACGTTTTCATCGGTGATTTTTCTTTGGCCGCTTAAGCTAAAGATCTGAAATCCACCACTATCGGTCAAGATAGGGCGATTCCATCTCATGAACGAATGCAACCCTTCCAGTTTTTCAATCGTTTCAATCCCGGGACGCACCAGTAAATGATACGTATTCGCAAGCATGATCTCGGAACCCGTCGCCTCAAGCTCGTGCGCCCCCAAACCTCGCACCGTTCCATGAGTTCCCACGGGCATGAAAATCGGCGTTTGAACCTTTCCGTGGGCCAATTCAAGTTCACCGACGCGAGCC
>CAZSZT010000241.1:0-3808 GCA_964611175.1 uncultured Bacteriovoracaceae bacterium | reverse complement strand
GTGCAAAACTTCGTTTGTAGTATGTTTTCGGATTAAAGAATCGGCGAAGAATATCTAAGAGGCCCTGAGACGTGAGTCGTTCGAGCGGAATTTTGGAATTTGCCTGAAAGCTTTGGATGATACTTCGAAACGCTTGAATGTTTTTTGTGGAGGATTGGAGTTCGCGATAAAGGGTTTTTTCACCTTTCTCAAAAAATTTTTTCCGGTCGAAGCTTTCGGTCTTCATCGGAAAATAGCGAATGGCAAGATACGCTTTTCGTTCCAAAGGTCCGTCATGGACTCCACAGCTCGCTTTGATTCCCTTGACCCGCTCGTCCATCAAGAGTTTGGAGACGGGATGACTCTCGGGATAACTGGCTTGAATTTGATTCCAACGAGGATCAAGAGCTGAAACGGGTGATTGGTCAAAGAAGACCTGAAGAACACACTCTTCGGGAAGCGCAAACCATGATCTCAAGCCGTCCACAGAAGAAATCACATCGCGTGAATTCAACGGCTCGTGTTCCAGGGGGAAAAATGAAAAGACCGTTCCTAAAGAGCCATCTTTCATCACGAACATCCCTTCATCTTCGAGAACTTCGTCATAGGGAAGAAGAGCACTCAAAGATTCGGGCCGTTCAAAAAGAGCTTTTCGAAAAAGTTCCTCTCGACCTAATGCCTCTTCGATCAGTTTTCCAACAGACATGGTTATCTCTCTCCTCCGCGACGTGTGTTCAGTTCTTTGCGCGGCTTTTCGGGAATGGGTTTTGATTTCAACGGAGCGGCTTTTTCCAGAGGAGTGAAATTGGGATTCACGGTATCCGCATAGCGAAAAGTCCACTGATCTCCTTTGGTGACGAGCGACATGAAGCCACCCCAGAAATAATCGCCTGTTTCCATCTCAAACGGATGCATCCAGACTTTGTGGACTTGGGGTTGGGTTCGGATCGGCTCTCCTTCAGGAACGGAAAAAGGGCCGGACGCTTTCAGTTTCAATTCGGGAGCGGACTCTTGGTAGTGAGCCCTTCCGTCGAGCAAACGAAGACTCGGTGCCCGATTGGCACACGCTTGCAGCATGAGACTAATTGAACATGCGAGTAAAATGAGTATAGATCGCATTCGCATCATCTCCTTTCTTGAAATAATTTTCTGGTAACGAAACACTTTCTTGCATGATGACCCAGACATCGCGTCCAGATCCGACATTGATCGTCGGGAGTAAATTTTGAGCTTGATTGAGGTACCAGTTTGCCACGGTGTTCGCGGCTTCCGACGCACCTCCTGCGCCAATGTATTTCATTTGATTGCCGGTGAGCATCGACTGACCACCACCCAGCGCATTAGTTTGCTGCGTTGTCTGCGCTTGTTGAATGGCTTTACTGACGCCCTCAACAACAGAAGCAAGAAAGGCCATGGCGGCGACGCGATCCTGTTTTGAATTCACGGAACCGAGAACGGCAAAGCTATTATCTTTGTCATCGGCCACAAAGCCGTTGATGTCCCGTTCAAACATTGCACCGTCTTTCGCGACACAACTGAGCTTGGTCACCTGCATTTCCACTCTCTCAATGCTTAAATTCCCTGTCGCTTTGGCGATCATGAAACAACCGGCCAGATCCAGCCGATGATGGTTCGGAAGAATATTCGCATAGTCGAGTTGAACCAAAACGGGATAGATTTTTCCTTCCGGTGCTTCCACACCCGTTAAGATCTTTCCTTTCACATAACTTCCGGGAGGAAGAACAACGCCTGGTTTTTTTATTTCCACTTCTTCCTCTTTCACCGGAAATGTCACAATCGAAGGGCCGCGCCGAAGAGAGACTGTTCGGCTCGGCGGGCTCCAAGTTTGAGATCTCGAAGCGCCTCCATTCGGAGAGCCCATCTCTCGTGGCTCTAAAGAAGTGTTCGGTGAAAACTGGACGGGAACCGGAGAAGAAGTGGGTTCTTCCGGTTTAGAGGGATCGGATGGCGTTGCGGTGGAGTTTTCCACTTGCGCCGGTGCTTCGAGTTTTTCGGTCAACTCACTCACTCGCTTCGTCAGTTGATCGACTGTTTCTTGAAGCCGAGTTTGCGACGCTTGAAGGTCTTGCGTGTGTTTGGCGAGCAATCTTTCTTTTCCGTCGATCACATTGGAAAGCGGAGACCCTAAAATGCGACCTTCCTTGAAGTCCCCTTGGCGGTTAACCTCGTAGATGATCTTCGAATCTTTCGACTGACCAAAAGCCCAAAAACTTAAAAATACGACGGCGATCAAAGCTACCGGCCAAAACCGACGATGCGTTAAAGCAAACGCTTTCGCACGATCGGAAAGTCCGAGCACAATCGTTCGAACATCCATGAGGTTACTCCTTTCCCGCTTTCACCCATGCAATCGGAAGAGTGACTTCCGTTGTCAGTGAGGCTGGCTTTGCGACGATGCGAAGTTCAGCGATACTTCGCGGCGTTCCTTTCGGTTCCAGAACATCGCGATCTACACTCGAAAAAATGGCGAGATTGGGATTTCCGATTTTAAGTTTTCGAACATCGACTTCCACCCGAGCACGTTCGTTGTGATTTTCGATACGAAAGACATAGCCGTTAAATTCTTGGCCCGTGTAGAGACGAACCAAAGTTGCTTTCACGTTTTCAAGACCCGTTGAAAGTTCCATGGAAAGATCCTTGATTTCATACCCGGCGACGAAATCGCCACGAATGAGTGCTTTCATCAGATCAATTCTTCCCAGTTGAGGCGTGTCACTCGTGCGAGACGCTAGACTCGATTGAGCCTTGAAATCATAAATGGATTCCACTTTTTCAGCGGTGTCTGCGGCGACAACAACGAGACGAGTGTTGACGATGGAGCCATCGGTTAAAATAAAAGAAACAGGACTCGACGCTTTTAAGAAACGAGGCTCAACCGAAAGCATTGCGTAGTTCGGACTTTCGTCGTCCACGGGTTTGATGGAAAAACGTGACGCTTGAGAAACCGTCCGGACGGGTTTTTCAAACCGAAAAATGGTTTGACCGCCATAGGCGACGCGAATCGTTTCGGGAGTGCTCCCATAATAAACCGTTCGAGCTTCGGCCTGTGCCGAAAAAAGACTAAAAAGCAAAAGACTAAGAGTCATCATTCCTTTCATGGTTGCACCTCTCGTTTCAACGATTCTTTCATTCGGAACGTGTCGGAAGTCGCGCGACTTAATGATTGAATCTCAATAAACCATCGCGAAGAGCGAGAAGGTGGAATGAGTTTTAACACCATTTCAATCACTTCATCGCGTGCGCCGATATGCTCCGAGTTAATATAGGAATCCACGCGACTGAGCGCGGTGACTTTATAAAAACCCTCATTGTTCGAACGAATTTCCTTTTTGAGAACGGTAAGAATTTCAGAAAGATTGTCTTCCTTCACTTTTCCGATCCACTCGGCACTTTCCGCTTGAAATTTCACGCGGAGCTGAGGATTCATCGACTCCGAAAGCGTCGTATACTGCTCGCGGATATTGACGGGATTGATGTTTCCGAGGCGATTCAGAAAATCAGAGACTGCCGCTTGGACATAACTGTCGGAAACGGTGTGCGGAGAAGCCGGAGTGAAATCTTGAACGCCGGGGGCGAGAATATATTCTTTTGCTCGAAGTTTTCCGTAGAGACCGAACACTTCGAAACGACTGATTCCAAAATAAAGCGCGAAAAGTCCGACGACGAGTGCCAGAATCACTTGGAGAGTCATCTTCTCTCGTGCGAGGGCTGCTTTATAGCAAATGTATTTCGGAAGTGTCTGAAGAGAGACCCCTTCGTAACTTCCTTTGGGAGGCTCACTCAAACGAGCGGCCTCCACACCTTTTTC
>CAZSZT010000240.1:0-3856 GCA_964611175.1 uncultured Bacteriovoracaceae bacterium | reverse complement strand
TTCCATTTCCGTTACCCGCTTTTCGCGATTCGCGTTTTCCGCCTCAACTGCCATCTTCGCCGACTCTTCACCTTCAATTTGCGCACGCTCTCTCAATCGAGCATTGTCACTCCCACAGCCCAATACAATCGACGAAACAAGGACGATACCGAGTGCGTTTCTGAACCCGGTCATTTTGTTTGTTAATTTTTTCATTTACCCTCCTATACCGATAACCCACCACAGCACGTCAAATTCCCAATGCCAATGGAAACAAACTTACAGACTAAAATTAAGCTAATTCAGCGCGAGGAGGATCAATGGGAGGTTGGACGGAGCGTGAGTCCGCTACCTCATTTTGAAGATCCAAAAGTCTTTCATCATTATTGAGGAATTTAAAAGAAGAGAAAGTATCTCCAAAGAAAATCAAATGAAGATGCCCGCAAGTTAAGCAGACATCACCGCTGGGCAGCTCATTAGTTCGATTTTTCCCAGAACAATCTTCGTCGTTAACTTTGTTGTATCCAACACTCGATTCCATAGATTGGTTTTCGCTGAAGTGTGAACAAACGGTCGCCTCAATTTGCGCCGAAACAAGGAAGAATAAAATGGAAACAACCAAGCCCCTCATAATCGATCTTTAATAGACTAGCTGCATCAAAATTGAAGGCGCAAGTCTTAGTTACGTCCGGCCTCATTTTGACCAGCTCTTGTCTAGGTTAAAGTGGTTTTTCGTTATGGAACATTGACTTAATCTGTCGTTGTGACCGTTTTTACTTTGTAACCCGCAGTTTCAATAGCCTTTTGAATCTCGGGAATCCTTGAAGAGTTATTTCCATTCGAAGTAACAATGACTTGCGATTTGGACAGATAAATTTCTACCGTCTCTATGTTAGGTAATTTTCGAATTTGTTGTTCGATGGCGGTGGCACAGGATGCGCAACTCATTCCATCGACGATAGCGATGATTTTGGAAGAGGCGCCGAAAGCCAATGACGGCAAAAGAAATAAAAAGAAAAGAAAAGTTTTCATAGAGTGGACTCCGCGATCTTTTGTTCCTTACACGCCAGGCAGCCCGCCGGTTTTTTCAGAGTCAAATTCCAGAGGCTTACAGCGACAAGACCCGCTAGGCTGCCGTAGGTTAAGATATTATTTTCCCATGATCCAAAATATACATATCGACCCACATACAAAAGGATTCCCAGGATTACCCCCAGAATGAGTGGAATTATTTTCCGATGAACTTTCAGGCAGGACCAAAAAAGTCCCGCAAATGTCAGAATTAGAAAAACAATCAAGATCGACTGCATTACCGATTCATGAACGATAATTCCCAAACCAATTGAAGCAAGAAAGGCTGCCAGCGCGGGTTTGCAAATTGGACAAAGAGTGACCGCCAAAACGGAGCCGAACGAACCCGCCGGAGCTAGAAAAGTTTTTCGTTTTGAAATCTCAGCCATTGGAAACTTCCATTCGTTCTAAAATCGGGCAGCAACAATCCGATACGACCCTTTTTTCACAATCTGATATTAAGCTCGAAAGTGTCTTTTCCAAATCTTTCAGTTGAGTGATTTTTCTTTGAATTTCGTCAAGCTTGAATTCTGCTTTAGCACGCACCTTGTCGCGTTTATGAACGGATCGAATTCTCAGATCTAATAAATCATGAATTTCTTTAAGGCTAAATCCTAACTCCTTCGCTCGTCGAATAAAAACTAAGCGCTTCAAACTGTCTGTATTATAAACCCGGTAACCCGAGCTTTTTCGACTCACGGGTTTCAATACTCCCTGTCGTTCGTAAAAACGAATGGTCTGAATATTTACTTCTGCTTTTTCAGCTAACTCGCCAATGGATAACGTGCTTTCCATAATTTTACCTTTTAAATTCTAACCTTGTACAAGAGTATAGAGTCAAGATTCATTTTGACTCTATACCTATGTATAGACCTTACCCTTAAATCTAGGAGAAGTGATTATGGCAAAAAGAAAAATTGAAGTGTTTACATCCGGGTGTTCTATTTGTGAGCCCGTCGTTGAATTAGTGAAGAAGACGGCATGTTCTTCGTGTGAAGTCGTTGTGTATGACTTAAGCACAGGTTGCAAAACGAATGAATGCCGTGAAAAGGCGAAACAGTATGGTGTTACCCGAGTTCCTGCCGTCGTTGTGAATGGGAAGCTTCTGGACTGCTGCAAATCCGGCGCCGTTACGGAAAAGGACCTGCGTGCGGCCGGGATTGGAAGCGATTAGATTTCCTAATTTATTTTAATTGTCTTTTCGGTACGGTATATTGAAATGTCATTTACTCGCACCGTTTTTTCGATTCCAAAAATGGACTGCCCATCAGAGGAGCAAATGATTCGTTTGGCTCTTTCAAGCAAGCTCTCTATTAAGGAGATGACATTTGACTTGAACGAACGGACGCTCACCGTCATCCACTCTAATACTCCGTCTAAAATTATGGCACGATTAATACCCTTAAACTTGGGCGCTCATGAGCTTCGATCTGAGCAAGCGGTCGAAGTCACGGCAAAACTCGGCCAGACCGAGGAAGAACTGGATAGGGATGCTACCGAACGCCGTACTCTCGTAATTTTACTCTTAATCAATGCATCTATGTTTATAGTCGAAATTATTGCTGGGTTTCTCGCGGATTCGACAGGGCTGATCGCGGACTCTTTCGATATGTTGGCCGATGCGCTTGTTTATTCTATTAGCATCTTTGCGGTGGGTAAGATCGCCTCGCATAAAAAACGGGCAGCACGTATCAGTGGCTGGATTCAAATGTTGCTGGCACTCTTTGCTATATTTGAAGTCATTCGGCGATTTATCTATGGTAGCGAGCCAGAATCGTTTTTGATGATGGGAATTTCTACCCTGGCGTTGACCGCTAATCTTACCTGTTTGTGGCTGATATCTAAGCACCGACACGGGGAAGTGCATATGAAAGCAAGTTGGATTTTTTCAACCAATGATGTTCTTGCGAATATTGGTGTGTTAGCGGCAGGGATACTTGTTGCTCTAACGCGTTCTCGTTTTCCAGATCTCATCATTGGGGGGTTAATCGCATTTATAGTATTTAGAGGGGCGTTTTCTATTCTGAAATTGGCTCGCGCTTAAGTTGGCCTTCTCATAAAAGTTCGACAGTGTTAAAATAAGTATATGAAGAACTACTCTGAGGCTCAACCGTGTATAAAACAGCGTTCAAAAATGGCCCTTACTTTTCTTCTCGTTCTCGTCTGCTTCAATACACCGGGGTGCAGTCATTGCATGAAGGAAACCTCAAAAGTCAGCGCGACTTCCGAGATAAATAAATAATATGTGTTGTTTCGATCCCCATCAAACGTGGACAATCATGCATACGATTCTCACGTTAGGGTCGATGGCTTATCTTTTACAAATGCGCAGATGCCTGGAAATGCGGATGTCTGCTCATTCAGATTCTATTGTCACAACCTTTTGCGGAGAACGACTTCCCCATATCCAAAGCGCCGCACAACCGGCCAGCGTTGCCCCTTGAGCAAGAGTTGTTTCTATTGTGGGAAAAATTCCGAGCAAGGGAAATTGGAGTGGAAAAGAAAAGATTGTAGCCGAAACCATTCCGGTTTCTTGAAGTGAATGAAATCCTTTCCCTACTAAAATCACGGAGAGAATTCCCATAATCACAGATGAAACACTGAAGAGTTGTCTGATCGGCAAACGGACGCTGTATTTTAATAACAGCCACCCCAAAACGATAACAACTGCGAGTGCCGAGAAGACTCCTGCGGTCATGGCCGCTTTCGCATTGCCGCCCCCTTCAATCCAAATGGCTCTTAAAAATAGAACCGTCTCAATTGCTTCTCGAAAGACAGCAATAAAAGCCAAAAGAAATAAACCCCA
>CAZSZT010000239.1:0-3906 GCA_964611175.1 uncultured Bacteriovoracaceae bacterium | reverse complement strand
TCGTGGTCATGTGATCGGACCGCCCTTAACAGACGGGAAATTTTATCTTTCCATTCGAAAACCAAGAACCGAGATTCTTGATCTTGAGTCTCTTTGTGACAGAGGAATGTTTTCAAGGGAAATTCTCCAAAAACTGAATCAATGCCTTCTCAGTCGAAGGAATATTCTTATTTCAGGAGCGACCGGCGCGGGAAAGACAAGTCTTTTAAGGGCGCTGCTTAAAAATATTTCATTCGAACAGCGAGTGATCGTAATCGAAGACATTGAAGAATTAAAAATTCCGCGAGAGAATACGGTTTATCTTCATACCCGTATTGACTCTCGCGGACACCTTCCTGCCGTTCAGATGAGGGATCTTGTTCGACAGTCCTTGCGGATGAGGCCGGATCGGATTCTGATCGGAGAAGTTCGTGGTGAAGAAGCACTTGATCTTCTTTACTCCATGAATACAGGGCATCGAGGATGTCTCGGGAGCCTTCATGCGAATTCCGCTCGGGACGCACTCCATCGACTTCAGGGACTTATTCAAATGTCCGGCTCCGCTCTTTCGGAAAAAACCACGAGAGATCTTATCGCGAGAAACCTTCATATCGTTCTTCACTGCGAAAAGGATTCTTCGGGAAAGAGAAAATTAAAAGAATGGGCGAATATTCGCGGTTTGGATAACGATCAAATTCTTTTGGAGATGATCACGTGTTGACATTAGAACATTACCTTAAACTCTCGACGTCTTTAAGAATGGGGCTCGAAAGCGGTCGAGAATGGATCTCTGTTTTAAAATGGGTATCAGAAAAAGATCCCGACCCCTCCATTCGGCGGTAATTGACGGGCCTGCTTCTGCGGATTCAATTTCATCCTACGGAAGATGCCTTAAGAATGTCGCAGGGAGACTGCAAAGATTTCACATCTCGATTATTTTTGGAAATTCTCATTGCTTCCCAGAAGAACACTCACCGGCTTTCCGGAATCTTTGAAGTATTTAGCGAAATTATTGAATCTCTGATTAATCTTAAACGCCAAGAAGCCAGAGCCTTATGGATTCCCAAATTTCAATCTTGGATTTCCATCTTGATTGCCTTACTTTTTGTGGCAGGCCTTCCGATTTTAGCACCCGATTTATTTCCAACGTTTTTGAGTTTAGACCGGGAAGATTTATTTTGTTCTGGGTTAGCGGTTTTGTGCTCCGGGTTTCTTCTGCTTTATTGGATGGCGCTCCAACCTTCTAGGAATCTTACTCCGCTTCTGAATAACACCTTCTTTTTTTATTTTATGTCGGTCTATATTGAAACCGGATTGGATAGCGCGACGAGTTGGTCCCAGGCGGTAAGGGCGGTTGATTTTCCGAAATTTCTAAAACACAAATTGGACCGAAAGGAGCTTCAGGCTGAATCTTTAGAAGATCATTGGGCAGATCTTCAAAACGAATTGCCCGCACCATGGCCCGAAATTTTAAACGGCCTTCTTTGGGCTAAAATCTCGGGAATCGGTATTTCGAAGTATCTACAAAAGGTTTCCAAGAGCGAAGCCAATCGGCTCACGGGGCTTTGGCAAGATCAAATTCAAAAATTGAGCATGCTAAGCCTCATTCCCCTTTCCTTATTCATTTTTCCGTCGACCTTATTTTTATTAGTCGGACCGCTCATTTTAGAAATCCAAAACTTATGAAAGTCATCATTCACCATCTTCGAATTTGGGACTCTCAGTCGTCGCGGATTAAATCGAAATATTTTGTAAAAAAGGAAATCCTTTTTGGGTCGGATGCAAAAGCCGATGTTCGAATGGATTCCTTGAGCGGATTTTATGCCCGCTTGGACTTCGAGACTGGCGAACTCTATTTCCTGGAAACCCAACAATCGGAAACATTAAAATCCGGCGATATTTTTCAGATGGGAACCTCCGCTGTTCAATGGAAGATTTTTAAACCGCTGCCCCGATCTTTTTATGGAATGGGCTTCATTATTCTTTTCGGTTCTTCTCTCTTACTCTGGAGTTATACTCGCGGAAAAAAAGCCGAACCCCCGTGTTCCAATCGCTCCATAAAGATTGCCAGTGGCTCATGGGGCGTTTCGGGAGTTTCTCCGGAGGATCGAAGGTTCTTTGAAGATTTGCGCGACCTTAGGAAATCCTTTTTGAAAGGACTTAAATCCATGGAGTGGGTTAAGGCGCGAGCTGATTTAAATTCCATTCGCGAATTCTTCAATCGAGAGGATCAAGATCCACGTTGTGGAGTTCTCCAGTCGCTTACAGCATTGGAAGGCCGGTTTTCAGAAGCACTCATTCTTAAGAATTTAAGAGAAAAAGATCCGTTAAAGGCGGCGCAAGTGTGGAAGAAGTTTAAGGACGAATTTCAGACGGAAGACTTGGAGTACCTCAAAAAGAGAATGATTCGTGAGGCTTTAAAAACGTACTATCAAGGATATCGTTTGGAAGATGAGAGCGCGGAGCATGGACAGGATTTGATGGATCAAGCTCAAAAGGTCTGCCTTTACTTAAATCTTCCCGAGAATTGTTTTAAACCGAAAATGAAAGATTCGCTTTATGAGGCCGGTAATTCTGGTTCGAACTCGGAACGAGAAGACGAAAAAAGAGAACCTTGATGCTCGCCCAGGCGCTTTCGACCGAGATGTTGGTAAGCCAGATCCGTGGCAACCCTGCCGCGAGGCGTGCGAGCCAGAAAACCAGCTTGAAGCAAATAGGGTTCAAAAATATCTTCTAAGGTATCTCTTTCTTCCTGCAAACTTGCGCAAAGGGTTTCAATTCCTACAGGACCACCATTAAATTGATCGATAATTAATGACAGAAGGCGGCGGTCCATCGGATCACAACCCATCGCATCGACTTCCAGTTCTCGAAGCGCATAATCGGCAAGTTTTTGATCGACAATCTTTTGAGCTGAAGTTTCGGCAAAGTCTCGGACGCGTTTCAAAAGTCGATTGGCAATTCGAGGTGTCTTTCGAGAACGCCTAGCAAGTTCGAAAGACGCCTCTCGATTTACTTCCATTTCCAAAATTCTTGCGGACCGTTGGACAATGGTTGACAGCTCTTCATCCGAATAAAAATCCAGATAAAGAGGAATTCCAAATCGCGAACGTAGCGGCGAAGATAAAAGGCCAGACCTGGTTGTCGCGCCGACTAATGTAAAAGGAGGAAGATCAATTCGTAAGGATCGAGCCGAAGGACCTTCCCCAATCATCAGATCGAGTTTGAAATCTTCCATGGCAGGATAAAGAATTTCTTCGACCGTGCGCGGGAGTCGGTGGATTTCATCGATAAAGAGAACGTCGTGAGGTTCTAGATGCGTTAAAAGCGCTGCAAGATCACCCGCCTTTTCAATAGACGGACCCGAGGTCACACGCAGATTCACTCCAATCTCATTGGCGATAATATGCGAAAGAGTGGTTTTTCCGAGGCCCGGAGGGCCCGCCAAAAGAACATGGTCTAGGGCCTCTTGGCGCTTTTTGGCCGCCTCAATAAAGATATGAAGATTTTTTTTTATTTTATCCTGGCCAATAAAATCCTGAAGGCGTTCAGGGCGAAGCGAAATCAAATCGTCTGTATTTTCGGTTTTTTCAACAAGCCGCGCCCCGGTCTCTGCATGAATATCTTTGTTTTGGTCAATAATCATGAAATCGCCTTTTGTGAAAGTTCCTTAAGGGTGATTTTAACCAAAGCTTCTAGCGGCGTGTCGACAAAATCTTTTTGCTGATCGCGAACGATCTTGAGGGCTTTCTGGATTTCCATTCGCTGATAACCCAAATTTGAAAGAACGCTCTCCAGTTCATCTTCTTTTTGAATACTCGGGCTACGGAGATTCGGAGAAAAAGAAGTTTGAGAAATTTTATCGGAAAGTTCAAGCCCCAAGCGCTCGGCTGTTTTTTTGCCAATACCTGGAATCTTCTGAAGACG
>CAZSZT010000238.1:0-3916 GCA_964611175.1 uncultured Bacteriovoracaceae bacterium | reverse complement strand
AACTCCTAGACGATATAATTAACCTCTGCTTTTACCATTTCAGGACCTCTTCACGGTACTTGGAACGAATATCAAAGAACCGTTCCTGTTCATAGGCTCCTAAAACTTCGTGCCATAACTTGAGTTGAAATCTTCCAAATGGAATGTTTTTAATTCTCACTCGCCCCGCTGAATCCGTAACCCCATAAAGACCGTGGGGAGCGACGACAACAAAAGCCCTCATCCATGAGTGTAGGTCACAGATAATCGGAACAATTTCTGGTTTTTGAAATTTAAGTTTTACGCTCTTTAAATTCGGCGGATGAACCCGGTGGGTCGGAGCATTGACTTGCCCACGCGCCCGGACCGTATGCAAAATCGTATCGTCATTTAGAATTTCGATACTTGCCCCAGGGGGAACAATGACGTATCGAGGCTCAAATTCGCAATTTTGAATTCGAATGATCGGAACGACTTTTTCGGCATCCTTTGGCCACGCCCTTACCTCGGGGCCCTCTAACCACACAACGACGTTTTGAAGTTCTCCGTTGGCGCCAACTAAGCTTGTTTGAGGCGTTCTCATCTTTCCGCAAAAATTCGAATCCATCTTCACGGTCAGCTCGGAAGGCGAAGATAAAGATTCGGAAAATATCTGAATATGAAGTTCACCCGTAGATTCACGGTCGTAGGACGTCTTTCCGGCCCTCCATAAGAATCCTCCCGAGGAACATCCAGTCAATAACAATCCACAGGCGAGAACCGCTTGCACGAATCGAAAGCGCAAGGTAGAGGACATTCGTTCATGAAATCACAAATTTTCAATATTGTCTTTGAGGACTCTGATATCCTCGTGATCGAAAAAACGAGTCCGTTTTTATCTCAACGTGCGGATCAAGGAGAACGTGAGGGCCTTTTTGAGTTTTTAAGTCGTGTAAAAGGTTATTCCGTGTTTCCGGTTCACCGCCTGGACCGTGATGTTTTAGGACTGATGATTTTCGGAAAAACGAAACATGCCGCCGACAAACTAAGCCAGGCCTTTAGAGATCGTAGTATTCTCAAAGGCTATGAAGCCGTCATTCACGGTCGGCCTTTTAAGAATCAGGGTGAATGGATCCACTTTCTGAAAAAAAATGAAAAGAATAACCATGTCACCGTTTTCATACGCCCTACCGAAGGTGCTAAAGAAGCGAAACTGAGTTACTGGATCCTCGAGAGCCAAGGACCTTTAACGCGAGTTTTCATACGACTCCATACGGGCCGCTCCCATCAAATTCGAGCTCAGTTTGCCAAAATGGGGCACCCTATCAAAGGCGACTTTCGCTATGGGAAGAAGAAAATCGGCAAAAAGATCACGAATGAAGGCTCCATTGAGTTGAAATCTGTATTTCTCAAGTTAAAACACCCGACAACGAATGCTGTCATGGAGTTCAGCCTGCTATCGGAACGGGATAGAGATATCGTGCGGTCTAAAAAAGTCTTTGATGAGTCCTAGACTTTAAGGCAAACTCGAAATCTATCGACGTTTTTCTGAGACAAAAATTTTAACAATAAAGGGGTTAGTTCCATGGCAACCAAAAAGAAAGCAAAGAAAACAACGAAAGCAAAGGCTACGAAACGCACAATGAAAACGCGAAAGCCAAATGCGGCATTTATGAAGCCTTTAACACCATCGACGACTTTAGCGACTGTTGTGGGCGGAAAGCCCCTTCCCCGCACGGAAGTAACAAAGAAGCTGTGGAATTATATTAAGAAAAATAAGCTCCAAGATTCGAACGAAAGACGATACATCAACGCCGATGAAAAACTAAAGGCTGTTTTTGGCGGTCGAAATCGAGTTTCGATGTTTGAAATGACGAAACTCGTTTCTAAACATCTTTCTTAATTTTTACTCACGTTCTTCAACGTGAAATCTCGCCAGAATTGGAAAATGATCGGAAGCTCCTCTTTGAGGGGCTTCTTTCATTTTATCAAAGCGAATTGGAATTCCACGAGAATCCGTAAAATCCTTATGTCGAACAACCGCGAAGGATCGTGGAATGAACGTCAAACCTCGGCCATCGAATAAGCCTCTCGATAAAAGGATATGATCCAACTGAAAGAAAGCTCGTTCTCGTGAGTAGTAATAGGTTCCCCTGGCTTTCTTAAAGAACTCGTCGCCCACCGAACCATTGCTCAACGGCGGCTGAGCAAAGAGATCGTAGCTCGATTCCCATAGATACATGGTGGAATCATTGTTTATGACGGTT
This sequence comes from uncultured Bacteriovoracaceae bacterium, assembly GCA_964611175.1. Taxonomy (GTDB): domain Bacteria; phylum Bdellovibrionota; class UBA2394; order UBA2394; family UBA2394; genus CAZSZT01. Next base: position 1,691 of record CAZSZT010000238.1, on the reverse strand, counting down.
TCGAGATTATGAGAAACACGCAAACTTCGACGAAGAGAAGAGTCTTCGGACTCATCATTAAAATCACCAATGGCCATTAAATCGGCTTGAGCATTCAAATCGAAAATTTCTTGCATCCGTTTGTGTAGGACATTAGCGGCCTTTCTTCGCTTTTCAATACCTCCGTCAGGATCATTAGGAGACACGATTCGACTCTTCCAATGATTGGCAAAAATAACAAAGACGTGGCCGTCTATATGAAGCGGAACTTCTTGAATGAACCGCCCACCCTCATAGACTTTATGGGAGCGTGGAGCCCCCGCAAGCGCCAGTCTTGTCATTGTCGCCACACGAATACCGCGAGAATCGCCATCATTTTTATCGATGATGATTTTGGAATAGCCGCAAGCCTTTAAGGGGCCGGCCTTCCAAGCCTTTAAAACGGCGGCATTTTCAATTTCACCCAAGGCCAAGACATCGGGGCAAACGCTGCCGTCTTCGTTTTTAACACTCGTGACGATCGCCGCCAGATTAATCATCTTTTGCTGCAATTTGTCTTCGTTCCATTGGTATCGGCCGTCCGGAGTGAAGTCTTCGTCTTGCTTATCGGGATCGTCGACCGTATCGAACAAATTTTCGACATTATATTGCATAACAGAAATGGACTTTGCTACCAGGATCTGGCTGGTAAAAAGAATCGCCATTGCTGTGGTGAATAAAAACCGACTTCCCCCCATCACTCTAATCCCCCTGAAGCAAAGAATACAAAATACTGGGGGTCACGTCGACGAAAACCCCAAAATATTTGATTGCGCAACGAGCCATTCTGGTTAGTTTGTTAGGGGCATATTAAGATGCAGATTCGGGATATATAGATTGGATCTTGGAAGTTATATAAATTTGTTTAAAACGGAGCGTAGCTCAACCTGGTAGAGCACCAGTTTTGGGAACTGGGTGTTGGAGGTTCAAATCCTCTCGCTCCGAAATTTTTTTTGAAAAACCGCCGTCCTCTAGCTCCCAAAAAATATCGGAAATCATTGATTTATTTTCTTTACCCTCCCCGGGGGGGGAAACTGAATGGCGAGAAACCAGCCCGGTCTTACTTCTTTCTCTTTGAAATGACCCCGAGCCTCGGATCTTTTTTGAATACCCATGAAAGAATTGTTTGAATATCTTTCCGAAAGCTTTTCTTTTCGCGAGATAAATAGAGCCACTTTCCAAGAACGGGATGAGAAATCAAAGTTTTCAACTCTTTCTGAAGGCTCAGATGGTGCCGGCGATCCGTTGGAACGAGAATACCATTCCAAATAGCAAACTCGTATATTCTATCTTTCCATTTCTTATCAGCAGTGTTCTCACAGATCAGAAGAATCATTCTCCTTTCTCGATAGATAGCCAGGCAACCGAACATGGGTTTTAATTTTACTTTTGGAATTTTTCGCAAAGGCTCCAGAAACTGAAGACTATCAAATTTTTCAAGAAAGCGATCAAATGGATCTTCTGTCCTTTTCCCTTCAAACTTCCCCTCCACAAGCTCTGAAAATGAAATGGATCGTCGGCTTACCAAGACTTTGATCTATCTGGATAATTATAATCCCAAACATTTTTCAAGCGTGGATCGTCTGCGATTTTTTCCGTAATCGCAAAAACCTTTGGACATTGCTCTTGAATCCACTTTCTTCCAGGTCTCCATTGACTCATGGCTTTAAAAT
>CAZSZT010000237.1:1023-3920 GCA_964611175.1 uncultured Bacteriovoracaceae bacterium | reverse complement strand
CCCACAAGGGTAATCTAATTGTACTCCTTATAGAAGTACAGTACAAGAGGGTCCTTTTTAAGCTCCATCTTTGCTTAAAATGTGCATTGGCATATCTCACAGAAAAAGCCCGTGTATTGGCTCGTTAATCCGAAGACCTGATAAAGTATTTTGTCCTCCGGTTTCAAGAAGGATTCGAATTTATTTTAGATTTTAATTCGTTGGTCTTAAAAGATCTATCGGTGTCCCTCTCATTGAATATAGAATAAAGGGTGATGCGTCGGTATTCCAAGACTTTCTGGCTGGCTGTGATCTCGATTCTGCTCGCCTTGCCTGCGGCTGTGTATACGGGAAGCAAGATCTTCAGTGGGATCATCTCGGGAGTGATCGATTGTTTTCCGCGTCGTCGCTGGAGGTGTGTCGAGCTTCCTCAAGCTGATTTTTCAGAACATTCTGGCGACTTCTTTTATTATCTTTTTGGTTGGTCCATATGGTTTTTTGTCTTCCTACTGGTTCTGGCCGTAGGAATTGACGGTATCCGACAGAGTTTTCGAGGCAAATAGCGACGTTCTTACCGCCCCTTATCCAAATTTTCTTTTGGGAGCCATACTGAGGATGCGCTTAATCGTGCCGTCATCATCTTCGTCATAAATTTCGCCGACGACTTCTTCTAAAATATCTTCGAGAGTTACCATCCCGATCTGATTGTATTCAGACAGAATAAAGATCATATGACCTTTTTTCTCCTGAATCACTCGCAAGGCTTGAAGGAGCGGGGTCCGGGATTGCAGATTCACGGCAGGTCTTATGATTTCCGTCCAATTCGTTTTTTCGGTTTGTTTAAACGCCATCAATTCCCGACTGTTGATAATGCCAATGGCATCTTGATTGCGAAAGACCGGAAGTCTTGTATGACCCGAAGTAAGAAATACATGTTCAACTTCTTCCAAACTTTGACTAATTTTTACCGATGTAACGTTTTTCCAAGGTGTGTAAATACTATTCAATGTTTTTTTTCCCAATTCGACGACATTTAAAACATACTGACGTTGTAACGGTGCGAGAGAATCGAGCTCAATATTGGTTTCGACTTCTGGTGTTTTTGTTTCTTTCCGTTTGTAAAAAGGAGACAAAAATTTGCGGGTGGACCACTCGAGTGCACTGACGATAGGAGAAAGCAATCGATCGAGGAAGCTAAGAGGATACGAGGTGAAAATCGCCACATGGTAGGCATTTCTAAGGGCGATGGTTTTGGGGATGAGTTCTCCAAAGACCACACTCAAATATGTGATGGGAATAACCACAGCCGCAATAGAAAGCGCTTCAGCCGCTGTTTCACCGATATTAAAACGTTGCTCCAAAATAGGGCTTAGAAATTCTTCCGCGCCAGCACCGCCAACGGCAGCCGCTATGGCACCCACTAAAGTGATTCCAATTTGAACGATGGAAAGGGTCCGCTCCGGATTATCTCGCATTTTAAGGAGATAATCCGCGCGTCTCACCCCGCCTTTAGCGGCCTCTCGAAGTTGGGATTTTCTTACGGTAACGAAAGCCATTTCGGAAGCAGCCAACAGGCCGTTAATAAGAATGCACACGCCCACAATCACAAATTCAGTCATTCGGCGAGATTAATCGAATGAATCCAAATCAGCAATGGGTTCGGAGACACAGTCTAGCGCTCGGGTTATCTTGAGCTATTCCTGATGGGAGAATTAATGTATAAACCTTTTTAAGACTTTTTTACTTGTCATAGGAGCCTTTCATGCGGCGACGATCTGAACTCGAACCTTAGGACTTAGTTTTCTAGCATATTCTAGCAATCGATCGATCGTGAAGCCCCCTATCTTTCCGCGCAGGATATCGCTGATGCGAGATTCATCTACTCCGATTTGTTTTGCAAGGTCTCGCTGAATAAGATCGTGTTCCCTTTTATATTTTGCGATGAACTGACAAAGTTCGTACTTAGCTCGATCGACTTCTGAGGCGTTCTTAGGAAGCTCAAGGTTGCCACCCTCAAAGCTTGGATCAGACAATTCGTCTCGAATTCTTTTTAAAGTTTTCTCGTCAGGAAAGCCCTTTAAATTTTTCTTTTTCGAACTCATATCATCACCTCCGAAAGCAATTGATGACTCCAATGAATAGACGGTGATCCTGCATGCACCATACTAGCCGGTAGGATTTTCCATCGTATTCAATTCGATCCAAAGCGTAAAACTCCCAATTATCTTCTCTCTTTGTAGGCTCGAAAGTCAGACCATCAAGCTCACCTATTTTCAATATATACGAACTTGCCAAATTTAGCAATTTTGCCTTGCAAGCCCGTTTTTAGGCCTCTAGAACATCCACGCGTTAATTTGGCTCGCTTATAGCTCAACGCCAACTAAGCCTATCTTAGCGTTGTTCTGCCAACCGACGAAGGCCCAGACGACAGGAGAATGACATTTTGTTTGATCGCAGGTTCACCCTATTCCTTAAAACATTATTCATTCGAGCGACGGGCATGCCTGAACTCACATAACGAACATAAATTCCGGCGAAGGCAAGTAGATTATAGACTCCCGCAAAAATATCTGCCCCAAGTTCAGTTCGTTCGTACCAAAACTCAACTCCCATCACTGAAAGGGTTTCTGCAATAACAACAAGCCCCAACATATACGATAGGTGCGTCTTCACAGCGACCATAGGCTCGGCACGTGTCGTCGCATACACGACCTCTTGAAATAATTTTACGGCCTGAGATACTTGCGTAGAATCAGTTCGAGCTTCTTGAAATTCAGTTTTAAGGGCAAACCCCAGTTTTTTGATGACCCATTTAAGAGTTCCATTTCTTTTGGAATCGGCGCCTAAAAGAGGTGTTACCTGAGGAATACTTAGGCGCCACTTCCTATTTTTATTTCTTTTTAAAAAAGAAAAAGCTG
>CAZSZT010000237.1:0-1013 GCA_964611175.1 uncultured Bacteriovoracaceae bacterium | reverse complement strand
CAAATCTCTGCCAATTCCAGCTGCCACAAAAGCCGAATAACCAAGGATCTTCCACAGAATCCTTTGATACCACTTTTCTGAGTACTCACTCCACTTTAGAGAGCTTGTGTTCTGAGGATCTTTGAAATCCGCCCCAATGTTTTTGATCAATTCACCGAAGGCTTTTGCCATCGGGCTTAAGATTTCGAGTTCGTTCGAGTCTTTAATATCAGGATTATTGAGAACCTCATTTAAAACCTTTGTTGCTTCCGTGACCGCCTCCTTAATCGCCGTTCGATCTTGTCTATGGTCTGTCATCAGATGTTGAACTTCTAATAATTTCTGTGTGGCGACGTTCGCTTTTTCCCGAAGACTTTCTTCTGGGCTTGCCGAAAGGCTGAAGATCGAAAGAGAAATGAAGCTTAAAATCAGAGCCATTAATTTTTTCATGGTCCGCCCTCTCGAATCGTGTGAATGACCTCATTCATCTTTTTTGTGGCAGCCGCTTCTTGCGCTAGGAAGTCCACGAGCTTTGACAACTCACGGCTCGTTTGCTGATAAAATAAAACATCAGCTTCAACCTGATCGGCTTCTTGCTGAGCCTGCGCAAGTTCTTGGATCTGTGTCGTTGATGGCTCCTTAGAATTCTTGTTTTGGTAGATCCTTTTTTCAAGTTCATAGGCGGCATTTCCGAAATTCCCTGCCGTAGAGATGAGGCCGGGAATTTCTTCTTCGAGAGGGATATCGACTTTTTGAAGTTGTAAGAATAGATCTAATAAGAAATGTATTTGTTTAAGGCTTAAAGAACTTAAAGCTTCATGGGCTTGCCGAGCTCCCTCGAAACGGTCTGTAACAAAAGATTTTCCGGCTTCCAATTTCTTTAAGACTTCCTTTTCCGATGGCGAAAGCTTTTTTCTTTTATCCTTTGCCTGGTTTTCCGGACTACTATAAATCAGCTTGTTTATCTCCGTGTCGTAGCGATCCACAAAGTACTCCAGAGTTTGGAGGAAGTACGGATCTTCTTCTGTGCGAAA
>CAZSZT010000236.1:0-3924 GCA_964611175.1 uncultured Bacteriovoracaceae bacterium | reverse complement strand
CAAACGGTTGGAAAAGTTTAATCGGAAGATTATCGATCGAATAATATCCCAGATCTTCAAAGGCATTGAGAGCAGAGGATTTGCCTGATCCAGACACTCCAGAAATGACAACTATTTTATTCAAACGTTCGGGCCTCTAAACTTCTAAAACTTCAACCAAAACCAATGTGATATTGTCATCGCCTCCGCGCTTATTGGCGAGATCCACCAAGCCTTTGGCCGCAAGCACCGGTTCTCGTTCACGCAATTCTTTTTCCATTTCACCCATATCTACGAGATTGCTCAATCCGTCGGAACAGAGTAAGAACGCGTCTCCGGGTTTTAATTTTTTTGTAATGATGTCGACTTCGACTTCAGGAGTCACACCAACCGATCGTGTGATAATATTTTTAAACTGATGAGTTTTGGCTTCTTCCGCCGTGATGAGTCCGGACTTGACTTGTTCATTTACCAAACTATGGTCCTCGGTAAGTTGCTCCAAAACACCATCTCGGAAAAGATAGCCTCTTGAATCTCCGACGTGACCAAGTACTCCCTTTTTGCCATCGATGTGAAGGCAAATGACGGTTGTTCCCATTCCCCGAAGGGCTCGATCTTCTTCCGCCTTGGCAATGATCTTTTGTCCTGCTTCCTGGATGGACGATTTTAAAATATCGTCTCCAGACAGTTTTTTATCGGTATTAAGACGAAACTTTTCTTCGATGGTCGTAATCGCAATTCGGCTCGCGTATTCACCTCCCGCATGGCCACCCATTCCGTCGGCAACCATGAATATTTTTAATTCATCATTAAGGAGGTAGGAGTCCTCGTTTTTTTGTCGTTTTTTGCCGACATCCGAAATGGCACAAGATCGAATACGCATAGCCTTCGGTCAGGTTAGCATTTTCAGGTTGGAGACACCAATCCCCACTTCAGTTTTTGTCTTAAAGACGAAAAATAATGCGAAGAGTCCATTCCGGGAGGAACCAAAAAGCGGACCGTTTTGGATGACTTTCTGATAAAGATCTTATCCGTCGCTTCGATTCTTAAGCCCGTATGCCCGTCAAGGGTAATATAAACATCACTTGAATGTCGTCCAAGAGATAATCCAATGGTTTTTTTATCCGATACAACGATGGGTTTATTGGAAAAGGACTGGGGACAGATCGGAGTGAGTTGAATCGCTGGGATCTCGGGTTCAATGATCGAACCCCCGGCCGCCAGATTATAAGCGGTTGATCCCGTGGGGGTCGAAACAATGAGTCCATCCGCTCGATAAGACGATAAAAATTCCGAATCCAGTTCCACATGAAATTCGAAAATACGAGAAAGAGAGCCTTTACTTAAGGCGCAGTCATTCAGCACATGATAATGCCGGTAGACACGCCCATTTCTTTCAATAGTCACTTGAAGGCAAGATCTTAACTCAAGGGTCGATTTGCGATTTCCAGTCAGTACATTTTTAATATTTTTTTGAGCGTCCAAGGCATTCAGGAAGGTTAAAAATCCCAAATGACCGGCGTTGATTCCCAGAAGAACACATCGCTTCCAACCGTCGCGGTGAAGCAAGAACCGGGCCGCTCTCAACATCGTTCCATCTCCACCAACAATTAGAATCAAATCACAGGTCTTAGCCATTTTATCAATGGATGAAATTTGTAAAAATTTAAGATGTGATTTTGCGCTATGTTTCAGAAGCTGAGCAGCAGGGGCTTCGATATGAAATTTAATTCGATTGTCTTGATGAAACTGACTTAATAAAGGTAAATAACGTGTCAAAAGTTTTAAGGCATCTGAATCTTGCAGTTTGGTAATGATGCCAACGGAGTTCGGGCGCGGCCCTTGAAAAGATTTATTCATGGCTCATGATGCTGATAGAAAATCGATAAAATGAAAAGCTTCGAGTGTTGAGGAAAGAATAATCGTCTAAAATAGGAATATGAGCCTTTCTGACCGCCTAAAATCAATTCTCGCTCGAGTGGAAAAAGCGGCTCATCGTTCTTGCTATGGCCCCCGACAAATCACCCTCCTGGGAGCAAGCAAAGGACAAAGTCTTAATAGTATTCGGACCGCAGCGGAACTTGGCGTAATGGATATGGGTGAAAACTATGCCCAAGAGCTTCTTACGAAAGCACCACTTTGCCTCGATACAAAAATTCGGTGGCATTTTATTGGGCGAATGCAGTCGAATAAAGTGAAATATATTTTGCCTTACGTGGCCTCCATTTGTTCGGTGGATTCGCTTGAACTCGCCGACAAAATCACACGCACACGAGAACAACTTGAAATGCCAAGGGCGAAAATTCCAGTTCTCATTCAGGTGAATCTCGGAAGTGAAAGGCAAAAGTCTGGCTTGCCTCCGTCAGTGGTCGAGAATTTATTTGCTCAGTTCTTAACGTCCGAGGGGATTTCGGTTGGAGGATTAATGGCGATTCCTCCTCAAGCCAAAGATCCAGAAAAAACGAGGCCTTACTTTAAACAGCTTAAAGAACTTTTCGATCGATTGAAAAATCAGCATAGACAACCTGAAATTTTTAATGTTTTGAGCATGGGTATGAGTGCCGACTTTGAGATTGCGATTGAAGAAGGGGCGAATTGTATCCGAATCGGAGAGGCCCTTTTTGGCCCGCGGCCGAAGGTCGAGGAGAAGGAAAGCTGAAACAGACGATTGTGTTGGCATCGGCGTCTCCTCGCCGCCGAACCTTGTTGAAGAATTACTTTAATCTCATGATTCGCCCGTCGAATATTTCAGAGAATAGGAAGACTGGCGAAGAGCCGAAGACCTATGTGAGGCGAATGGCTTTTGAGAAATGGAAAGAGGTCGCTGGTCGAAAGTATGATCGACCATACGTCATCGTGTCGTCGGATACGATTGTATCCGTAAAGGGGAGAATTTTAGGTAAACCGAAGAATAAGCAGGATGCGAAACGGATGTTAAATCGCCTGTCGGGCTGTGATCATTATGTTTATACCGCGGTCGTTGTCGGCTGGAATCAGGCGAATCGACCTTTAAAATACCTTTCTCAAACCAAAATAAGATTTCGAAAAATCTCTTCATCCGAATTAGAGGGCTATCTTCGGAGCCATGAATGGAAGGACAAAGCCGGAGCCTACGCTATTCAGGGACGAGCCCAATCGTTTCTTGATGCCCTTTACGGCTCTTGGACCTGTGTCATCGGCCTCCCCCTGTCAGAGACCATTTCTTTGGTTGTGCAATGTCTTACACACCCTCCTGGCAAACAACTGTGAAACCGGAGTAGCGGCGTCCAACTATTTTAAGCGTTTGGGGACGAATTAGCTGGCACTTGGCGTTTTAGTTTTCATGGCACAAAGTTTGCTATTTCTTAAAGGCATGATGAGTGCCTATCAATTCCTTGGTGTATCGGAAGAAGCGAGCCTGAAAGATATCGCTCGGGCTTACCATCGTAAGGCCAGGCTTTATCACCCAGATGTTGGCGGCAAACTCGAGGATTTTATTCAGCTTAAGAAGGCCTATGAAATTCTCGTGAATCCAAATACGAGGCAGTATTTAGGGGATTTCCCGGGCTTTTTAGCGAAAGCTCAAAATTAGGGGCCTGAAAATTCTTTGTAGAGAGCATCCAATTGAACCTGAACTTGGGGAGAAACATCGATAAATTGAAGCGCAACTTTATGCACGGGTTTTGAGTCGACGATGATCGTCATAAGCCGCACGACTTTAGCGGTAATGGCCACTGACTTTTTTTCGGGAATCGTATCCGATGTAGGCAAGTCTAAGACGATTTCGACATTAGCGTTTGGATCAGGAAGAACGGCCGTCTCCAGATAAATACCACCTCGTGAAAGATTCTGGGAGTAGCAGTCTTGAAATTCTTTGCCACTTCGAAAGCCAACGCGAATTCGTGCATCAATACGTTCGTGAATCCGGCGTTCTCTGGAATTCGTCACCATCTTGTTATCTTGAAA
>CAZSZT010000235.1:3032-3926 GCA_964611175.1 uncultured Bacteriovoracaceae bacterium | reverse complement strand
ATGCGATTTTTTGATCTTGGAGGGCTAATTCGCGCACCGCCTTTTGGTCGGCGTTCGGAGCGGCTCGAACTGTTCCCCGAAGTTTTCCATTTACTTGAATCGCAAACTCGATTTCATCGTCTACGAGATATTGAGAATCGATAGTTGGCCACGATTGTTTGGCAATCGAGGGCTGATGACCAAAAATTTCCCAAATCTCTTCGGCTATATGAGGAGCGAACGGAGAAAGAAGAATCATAAATCGCTCGGCCATGGTTTTTGGAATATCTTTTTGATCGTTCATAAAGTTATGGCAAATCATGAGCTGTGAAATCGCCGTATTCATCGAAAGATTTTCAATATCCTTGCCCACTTTTTCCGTCGTTTGATGGATCATTCGGTTTTCGGCGTCCGTCATTTCTCTTAAGGAAATTTTGGATTCATGTACAAAGGACCGCCAAACCCGGTGTAAAAATCGATAGACGCCGTCGATATTTGATGTGGACCAAGGTTTTACCTTTTCCAGAGGTCCCATAAACATTTCGTAGAGTCGAAAAGAATCCGCTCCGTATTTTTGAACAATGTCATCCGGGTTGACAACATTACCTCGGGACTTACTCATTTTTTCGCCGTCCTCGCCGAGAATGAGTCCCTGATTCACTAAACGCTTAAACGGCTCTTTCGTGCTGACATAGCCTAAGTCATAAAGAACCTTGTGCCAAAATCTCGCATAAAGAAGATGGAGAACGGCGTGTTCAACCCCGCCAACATAAAGATCCACCGGCATAAAATATTTTTCAATTTTTTTTAATGTTTCACTACTAATTTAATTTTGATTCTCATTTTTAATAGAAAGGTCAAACTTTATTTTTAAATTTTCTATATTTTTCCAAATTTCTAAAGTCGGGTCACAAA
>CAZSZT010000235.1:0-3022 GCA_964611175.1 uncultured Bacteriovoracaceae bacterium | reverse complement strand
AATTTTTTTATCCCAAGGAGCGTTCTCATTTTTTGGATCTAAAAATCGCAAATAATACCAACACGAACCCGCCCACTGCGGCATGGTATTGGTTTCTCGCTTGGCTTTCTTTCCTGTTTTTTTATCGATGATATTCACCCAATCGGAAATCGTTGCCAGTGGGCTTTCACCCGTTCCGCTCGGCTCATATCTTTCGACATCGGGAAGCAGAAGCGGGAGTTCACTTTCATCCAGGGCTCGAATACTCCCATCTTCAAAATGAAGGACAGGAATGGGCTCCCCCCAATAACGTTGCCGGGAAAAAACCCAATCTCTTAATCGATACGTAACTTTGGCTTCTCCATAGCCGATTGCTTTCAATTCGGTGCAAATTTTTTTCTTAGAGTCTTCATTCATCATTCCATTGATGAACGAGGAATTTATATGTTTCGAATCCCCTGTAAACGGAAGCTCTTCCGCTTCTAAAGCAGGAATAATGGGCAAATCAAATTTTTTTGCAAATTCATAATCGCGTTCATCATGAGCGGGAACGGACATCAAAGCGCCGGTTCCGTAATGACCAAGAACATAATCGGCAATCCAAATGGGGAGCTCCTTTTTCGTAAAAGGATGAATCCCATAGCCCCCCGTAAAGACGCCTGTTTTTTCTTTACCGAGTTCGGTTCGATCCAAATCCGATTTTAAACTTGCAGCCTGTTGATAATCTTGCACAGCTTTTTTGAATTCCGGCTTGGTGACTTGCAAAACCAGAGGATGCTCGGGAGCTAAAACAAGAAAGGTGGCACCAAACAAAGTATCGGGGCGTGTTGTAAAAACCCGAAGGCGTTCTTTGGAGCCTTGAATATCAAAATCAATTTCTGCTCCTTCAGAACGACCAATCCAGTGCCGCTGCATTTCTTTGATGCTATCGGGCCATTCAAGTTCGTCGAGATCTTCCAATAGACGATCGGCGTACGCCGTAATTTTAAGCATCCATTGGCGCAATTTTTTTCGAACCACCGGATGCCCGCCTTCAACGGACAATCCATCGACGACTTCTTCGTTGGCGAGGACGGCTTTGAGATTCGGGCACCAGTTCACAGGGACTTCGGCTTGATAGGCTAAACCTTTGTTATAAAGTTGAAGAAAAATCCATTGAGTCCACCGGAAATATTTTGGATCGGTGGTGTCGACTTCCCGGTCCCAGTCATAACAAAACCCAAATTGTTTCAGTTGGCGCCGAAAGGTTTTGATATTTTGCTCCGTCGTGGTTCGCGGGTGAGTTCCCGTTTTGATCGCATAATTTTCGGCCGGCAGACCGAAGGCATCCCAACCCATCGGGTGAAGAACGCTAAAACCTCGCATTTGTTTGTAGCGTGCAACGATATCGGTGGCGGTATAACCTTCGGGGTGGCCGACATGAAGTCCGGCACCAGAAGGATAGGGAAACATATCTAAAACATAATATTTGGGCTTCGACGGATCGAAGGTCGTTTTAAAAGTCTTATTTGTTTCCCAAAAATTCTGCCATTTCGGTTCAATGCTTGCTGGGTTGTACGTCATAAATTAACGTTGAGCTTACTGGAGTGTAAGTTTTATGACAATTTTCGAACGTATCGTAAAAGGTGAAATACCCTGCCATAAGGTTTGGGAAGATGCCGAATTCCTTGCTTTTCTGGATATTCGGCCGGTCGCGCCTGGGCACACACTTGTGATTCCTAAGAAATGCGTGGATCCGGTCTTTGCGATGGATGATGAAGGTTTTCAGAGGCTCTTTTTGGCGGCAAAAAAGGTAGCCGCTGTCTTGAAATCTAAAATCAATTGTGAGCGTGTGTGCCTAGCGGTGGTTGGTTTTGAAGTACCTCATGCCCATATTCATTTGATTCCCTCACGATCGATGGCGGATTTCCCGTGGCCTGGCGGAAGGCCGGCATCTCAAGATGAACTCAAAGAAATGGCTAATCGACTTAATGGATAAGAATCTTCTGATCGTTCAGGCGCGAATGGGCTCGACGAGGCTTCCTGGAAAGGTCTTAAAGGAGGTCTGTGGAAAACCGTTATTAGAGATTTTATTGGGGCGCCTGAAGCGAGCGACAAAAGTAAATGAAGTCATTGTGGCCACTTCCATTAAAGAAGCGGACACGGCGATTGTGGAACTTTGCCATCGCTTGCGAACCGCCGTTTTTCAGGGGTCAGAGGAAGATGTTTTAAATCGCTATTATGAAGCAGCCAAATTTTTTAAAGGCACCACCGTTATTCGAATCACTGCGGATTGTCCGCTGATGGACCCAGCCCTTGTCGATCAAATCATTGGTTCCTTTAAGGATTGTGATTATGTTTCGAATACCTTGGAGCGCAGCTTTCCGAAAGGTTTAGACGTTGAAGTTTTTTCTTTCGAAGCTTTAGAGAGAGCTAATCAAGAAGCCTCCGATCCTTATGACAGAGAACACGTTACGCCCTACATCCGAACTCATTTTAAAACAAAAAATATTCGATATCATGAGGACCGATCGAGCGATCGTTGGACCGTTGACACCCCCGAAGACTTCGAACTCATCCAAAAAATTCTCGAAAAACTCTACCCCTCCACCCCCAACTTCACCACCGCCGACATCTTCCACCTCCTCTCCCAAAACCCCTCCTGGCCCCGCATCAACCAGGGGTCAGGGCACTTAAGTGCCAGGTAAGAGATTCAAACCCCAATAAAAACAAGGGGTTAATTTTGCCATGTTAGGGTACTCTTCCCGGGGAGAGTATGTTTGCCCGGCCACGCTACACCATGGGTCTTCTCGGCGGAAAATGAAGTAAGATGCAGGGTATTCAAATCGGCGATGCGTCTTTGAGACCGATCGAAGAAAGAGATCTTAAGAGAGTTCATTCTTGGAGGAATTCTGAGCGCATTCGTTTGTCTTCTAAAAATGATTTAGAAATTCCTTGGGAAGAACATCTCAAATGGTTTGAGAAAATCAAAAGTTCTGAAAACTCTCGCTACTATATTTATGAGAAAAATCAAAAACCTTTGGGCGTTATATGTATTACGGGA
>CAZSZT010000234.1:0-3956 GCA_964611175.1 uncultured Bacteriovoracaceae bacterium | reverse complement strand
CCGCGTTGTCGAAAACAAAAGGTATGATTTTTCGCTATTTGTAAAAATCACTCATCGTAAAGGAGACCAAATCGAAGGCCACTCGCCATTACGAGAAGACAACAATCCAAGTTTTTCGGCGAATGAAACAAGCGGATTTTGGACTGATCACGGGACGGGAGAGTCTGGAAATTACGATCAACTTGTTGAACGTTTGAGGCCTTTAAATAATCCGATTCAAATGCGCGAAATAAAAAAAACAAAGGGGCGGGAAGATTTTTGGAAATCAGCCAAAGAAGTTTCGTCCCACGAATATTTAGATGAGAATGATCAACCCGCCCTTCGCGTGATTCGACATGAAAATGAAAGATTGAAGAAGAAGACGTTCGTTCTGAAGCACCTCGAAAATGGTCAATGGAAAAATGGTAAGAAGCACACAGAAGTCGCTCCACTTTATTTTTCTCAATGGAGAGACAGTCGGGAGCCAATTTATTTTGTAGAGGGAGAAAAATGTGCTGATCGAATTAAAGCCGAGGGCCTTGTTGCCACAACGACCCTCGGCGGAAGTAATGCCTGGAAAAATACTTACTCAAGATTCTTTAAGAACCGAAGGGTTTTTGTCTTAGAGGACAATGATGAGCCAGGCAAAAAGTTTGCTTCAGTGGTCCATCTAAGCCTTAAAAAAGTCTGCGAGAGTGTAAAAATTGTTTCATTGCCTGGGCTTGGAAGCGGTGAAGATGTATATGATTGGTTCCAAAGAGGGGGATCGGTTGAGCAACTCCGTCAATTATGCATGTATGCTCCTTCATCAAGTGATCTTGCGTCCACTCTGACTCCTACTGAGGAAAACCAACCTAGCTCAGAAAATGGGCTGTTTTTATTTCAAGCAAATCAAACATTTTATAGGAAACGAACTCGCGACGGAGAAACCATAGTCCCTCTTGCGAACTTTGTTGCCAAGATTGATCGAGAAGAGATTCACGATACAGGCTTAGATCGAAAAATATACTTTAGAATATCCGGCACACTTTCTGATGGGACAGGGCTTGGAGAAGTTTTGGTTAGTGCCGAAAGATTTTCAGCGATGACCTGGCCATTGCAAGAATGGGGTTCACGAGTGAACCTAGCTTCTGGGTATGGGGCAAAAGACAAACTAAGAGAAGCGATCCAAAAATTCTCAACTAATACAGAAAGAATCACTGTCTATAAACATACAGGCTGGATGAAAAAAAACGATCGCCATCATTTTCTTCATCGAGGAGGAGGCATCTCATCGCAAGGAAACGATCCCAATTTATGCGTCGACTTAGGAGATTCTCGTTTAAATCTAATAGAGTTGACCGACCCGCCTCGCAAAGAAGAGCTGAAAACTATAATCGATGACGTCCTGAAGGTTTTGGATTTAGCTCCTAAACGAATTTCTGTTTATCTTTTAGCGGCGGCCTTCAGAGCGCCACTAAACGAAATCGTCTCTTGCGATTCGTCTATTTTCCTCGTCGGAAAATCTGGAACCTTTAAAAGCGAACTCAGTGCTATCGTTCAGAGTTTTTTTGGTAAAGATTTTGATCGGCAGCATCTTCCTGAAAACTGGGCGTCTACACATAATTTCATTGAACTCCACACATTTTTGGCGAAGGACATTCCCTTTGTCGTAGATGAGTTTACCCCAACGGGGGATAATCGAGACGTAAACGGATTTTATAAACGAGCGGAGCGAATTTTTCGCAATGTAGGAAATAATTCGGGGCGGGGTCGTTTGAGTGGCGATTACGAACTGAACTCTGGTGCTAATCCAAGATGCTTGCTCATCTCCAACGGCGAAGAGTTGCCACGCGGAGCGAGTCTTCGAGCAAGGCTCACTATTCTTGAAATCGAATCGGGAGATGTGAATAAAGAGGTGCTTACAGAATTTCAGTCCGGAATGAAAGACCAACAGGTGAAATTGATGAGCGGCTACATCGAATGGATCTCCGCAAATATGAAGCGGTTGGAGTCAGAACTTCCTGCTTCAAAGGATTCTATGCGTCAGCAACTCGACGCTCTGTCTGTTCATAGGAGAACTCCAGATGCGGTTGCCAATTATGCTTTAGGATTGGAATGCCTTTTGAAGTATTTACGCGAATCAGAAGTGATCACTAATGAGGCGCGAAGGGATTTGTGGGAGAGCTGGTGGAGCCATTTGACCGATCGCTTAGATGTGCAGTCCGAGCTTCAAGCTGATGAGGATGCTCCCACTCGGTTTATAAGATTGGTTAAATCGGCTCTGTTGTGTGGAAATGCACATTTAGTTGATGCCAAAACAGGCAATCAGCCAAACGATCCGAAATTATGGGGTTGGCAATCGGATTCCATTGGATCACTTACTCCAAAGG
The DNA here is from genome assembly GCA_964611175.1 of uncultured Bacteriovoracaceae bacterium. Classification (GTDB taxonomy): domain Bacteria; phylum Bdellovibrionota; class UBA2394; order UBA2394; family UBA2394; genus CAZSZT01. Next base: position 1,605 of record CAZSZT010000234.1, on the reverse strand, counting down.
GACAAAAAATAGGATGGCTTGATGAAACAGAAGTATATTTAGAACCATCTGGGGCATTTCGTTTAATTTTCCAACTGGCGAATCAAGAGGGACACCCATTCCCAGTCTCGTCGCACACTCTAAAGAAACGACTTATTGAGGCCAATCTAGCGCGGCGCGGAGGCGATAAGAACACGGTTAAAGTCATGCTTGAGGGTGAGCGAAGGGCCGTTATTGCACTATCTCGCCATTTATTTCACGGGGATACTGAATAAAAGAGGGACAATCGGGACATTCGGGGCAGAATTATCGGGAATTGTTCCTACTGTCCCTATTGTCCCTCTGAATAACCATAGGGGGCTTTTGAAAAAACGTTTCCTGTTCTTCAGAGAATTAATCAGGGATTGAGTTCTTTTGCTGCAAGTCCCGATGGTGAAGTGGTCTGCTTAGGTTTTTGATGACTTTCACTGTCCGCATTTGATGCAGCACCACGGCCAATCAAATCATAGGTATGGCAAATGAATTCGTTCTCCTTATAGGCTGGATCCTCTGTTCTCACGACGGTTACATCGGTCCAACCCATAAGCTCCGCTCGTCGAAACGCTGATTTTTGAGCCTGTTCAAATAATTCAAGTTCCGAAAGACTAAAGGCGTCCTTAATGACAAAAGTATCGAGCTTCTTTAATGTCATGGCCATCAATTGCATGTCATACAAGCAAACATTGTCTTTATCAAGGGTCCCGAGGAGAGTTAATGTCGCTTAATCCCTTGGAAATTTTTCGACGAGGACGCTCAGACTTGTCCAATTTTCTCATTCATCTCACGAAAAATGGGAGCTATGAGGAATATAGACCTTTTCCCGCCAATCCTGGAAGCCATCTCTTCGGTCCAAGCGCCACGTTAAATGCTGAGGATTCGCTTCGGAAGATTTTGACCAACGCGACGGGTCCAGCAATTTTAGCCCGTGCTCCTTTTGGTCATTTCAAATTCAACATTGACGTGGGTTTCAAAAAACGCGGCGGAATCCCGTTGGATTGGCTCAAATGCGTATGTTTTTCAGAGGCTCCTCTTCGAGAATTGAAGTCGTTTTATACGGCGACCCAAGATCCCCGAAATTCGAGTCTTAAGCACAATAAGTATCAAAAATTTGGAATTGGATTTTCAACTGAATTTGTTCGATCAAAAAAAGGGCATCCCGTTTTTTATTTTGACTCACGTCGAGATGACATCGTGGCAGCTTTGGACTCCATTCCAACCGGAGAGTCATTATCCCATTGGAAACCTCTTCTGCCTTTGTTTGAGCAGTATGGACCTAAACTTCATATTCAGGACAAACGTGAAATTGATTTTCGTTGGGAGCGTGAATGGCGAGCTATCGGAGATTTTACTTTCACGTTTTCGGAAGTTGCTTTTGGTCTCTGCCCAGAAGAAAAAATTTCAGACTTTAAAAATCTCGTGAATAACTCATTTCCGTTTATTGATCCGGACTGGACGGCTGACAAGCTAGAACAGGAATTGACGGCGAATGGATGGGGAAACCTGGCTCAAGCTCTTTGATCTAATGTTCTCCGAACCTAATCTTCGCCTAGAAAATTCTTCATATATCGTTCAAGAACGCTGGTCATA
>CAZSZT010000233.1:0-3957 GCA_964611175.1 uncultured Bacteriovoracaceae bacterium | reverse complement strand
AATGAAGGATATGAGGATAAGCCGCCGCGAGATCCTTAAGTTTCCGTTGGATTTCATCATAGGTCGGATAACCCTCTGGCAACGCTTTCATCATCCCCATGGGCTCAAAAGGAATGAACATACTTTCAAGCCATTGACTTAGCCCCCGCGGACCATAAAGTTCATAGGTTCCATTTTGCAAATGGTCGATCGTCAGTTCAGGATGATTTTTAAACAAATGAAGACTTTGATAATTCGTATCATAAACGATCACGCCCTCTTCCACCTTTGGAGCCGATGGTGGAACAATCAAGCTCACCAAACATAAACTAAAAAAAATAATCGAACTCATCCGTCCTCCCTAAATGCCAACAATCGTAATCCCGTGTCGATCAAGCGTCCTTTTCCATAGCTCAGCATGTTGCCGAAGCTTTCGTCGTGTCAATTCGTAACTATATTCCGCTATTTGCTTTCGAGACTCGAACTCCATGGGATTATAAAGAAACATCGTTGGATCATCGTCATCGGGCTCGATGAGCAAAATATCGACCCCTGGGAAAACATATCCCAAATAATTCATGGCCGCGTGAACACGAAGCCTCCATTCGTTTCGAAGACTTTGATCGAAAACATACGTAAATCCCTTGTCTCGAATTCTTCCTTTCTCTTCGAAAACGGTGCGAATTTTCACAGATTCCAAATCATTTCGAACGGGCACCATCGGATTAATTAAAATAATAAGATTGGCTTGGTGACTCGCCGCGATATCCAGATGAGCCATATCCCCTAATCCCCCATCCACATAAGAACGCCCTTCGATTTCCACCGGTTGAAAGAAAATAGGAATCGCGGACGACGCCGTAACGGCATCGTAAAAGGGAATATGTTTGAAACCTGGAGTTCCGAAGACCGTTCGTTTTCCAGAATCGAGATCGTAGGCTGGGATATAAAGCTCCTTGGACATCTGCGAAAAAAAATGAGGGAGTTCGCACCGATCAAAAAGTTGTTTAATCCAGCTTTTGTAATAACGCATCGAAAAAAACCCGGCTGGCAGAGAATCCTTCAAACCCCAGAAAAAACTTGGAGCTTCATCGGGATGATCGAGCTTCATATAAACGAGATAAAAGAGTGTCCAAAAAAACTTAAGAACCTCACCGCTCCAATCGACCACGCTGAATCGATAAATATCCCGTCGACTGATATCGAAAATACCATGATCCTCCTTGAGAATAGCTTCGAACGCCGTCTGCGGTTTTAAGCCGACGGAAGTCAGGGCCGAAACAAGACTTCCGGCCGACGTTCCGACATGAATATCATAGTCTATGGCTTTTCGGCTTAAATGATCGTCGAGAGCCGCTAAAGCTCCAAAATGAAAAAAAGCTCCGGTAACACCACCACCGAGTAGATTAAGACTGACCTTGGGAGACACTCAAATCGCCTGTCCTTCGATTCGAAGATGCAAATGGATGCGATTGGCGTCCCCTCGGCTTGAATCCACGGCGGAAAGTGTATCTCTTGCGGAGTTTAAATTAAGTTTTGCAAGCTCCTTATCTTGGAATGCGACAAAAGTAGCCTTGGATTCATCGGTACAACTTTCTCCTCGCATTTCCATCGTAAGATCCCAATACAAATCTAAATGCTCATTCGTCGCAACACCCCAAACTTTGGAGTTTCGAGAAAGTTTACAGCCAACATCGCCATCGTGACCAAAGCCCTCATCACGAATCTCTCCGACCGGAGAAATACGAATTCCTAAAACCTTATCATTCACAACGGGAACGAATTTGCCGTCTTCTTGAACAATTCTCGAAATTTGATCTTTAGAATCCAGACCGTAACGAATGACCCGGTGAAAATCCTCACTGCCCTGATTGGGATACTCCAATCGAGTATTGATCGTCGCGACTTTCAATTTATACTGAATATGACGAATATCTTGGGCGAGGCCTTTGGGTGAAGAACCAGCCTCGTCTTCCGAACCACAGCCTTGTAAACAGAGAATTCCCAATCCAGCCAAGCCTATAAACATTATGCGCATAAAATCCCCTCTGACTTATTGTATCGAGATCAAAAGACCTTCAGCAAGAAATCCGTATAGCGCGTTGTGTTGAACGGGAAATTTTCGAAGATTCGTTTTATCGTTCCGATTGGATACCAGTATCGATGATATCCCTCAGAATCATATTGGCACGAGCCCAAATTTCTCTCTGGGTATCTACTGGAAATCGATCATACCAATACGCTAAATCTTCCAGATAAAGCCCAGGGATTCGTCGATTGTTTATCGAAAACTGAATCGTTCTGTCAAACTCCCCCTGAGTTGAGAATATCTTACGTTCAGCCTGCATTCTGGATAGAACCGTTAATGCACTTTTAGCTGAATTGATCTCAACGATGCCCGATATTGGGCCCTTATTATTTGTCCCCCCGTAAACTAAACCTTCTATAGCTTTTCGATAAAGCTGCATAAACTCGTCGACGCTGGGAGGGAGCTGGGTGATAAAAACTGGCTGATGCCTTACAGGGGATCTGTTGGTAGATTTTACCCCCGAAGCCGCCGTAGCTTCCTCAATTCTTTTGGCCATCGCAGCGCATACGGACGCTTCCAAAGGCTTGCACTCGCTCAGAAAGCTCAAACCAAAAATAAAGAAAACAAAAGATGCCTTATTCCACATACTTAAAAACCTTTGTCTAAACCAAAAGCCTATAAAAATCATGCAAGTCAGATGCCAAAACTGAAGGATTTCGATACCAAATTCATTCGTGAATTCAACGACTTATTTAAGCAAATCCGTCAAAGAACAAGTCCTATGTAGCATTACCTTGTTTTTGCGACAAGCCTGTCGCATGCCAATTTCTAGGAGTTAGGAATCGCTTTGAAGTCTCCACCTCTGACTTCTTTCCAAACGACTCTCGTTAGAGTTAATCTTTCGCCATGACTCAACGACGTAACAAAATCTCGGTTATTGGAGCTGGAAATGTGGGAGCCACTGCGGCCCATCTTTGCGCGTTAAAGGAACTTGGCGATGTTGTGTTGGTGGATATCGCGGAAGGAATACCCCAGGGAAAAGGGCTCGATATCTATGAGTCCACGCCCGTGGAAGCAAAATCCTACTCAGTTGTTGGGGCGAATACCTACGAGCCCACCAAGGATTCAGACCTGGTTATTATTACGGCCGGCATTCCTCGAAAACCTGGAATGAGCCGAGACGATCTTTTGAAAACCAATGCCGGTATTGTGAAATCGGTTACGGAACAAGTGGTAAAATTTTCGCCAAATTCTATTTTAATTATTGTCAGTAATCCTCTCGATGCGATGTGTTTTGTTGCGAAAAAAGCGAGCGGATTTCCGGCTCATCGAGTGATGGGTATGGCTGGCATCTTAGATACGGCACGATACAGAACGTTTTTGGCCATGGATATTGGATGCAGCCCGGACGATATTCATGCTCTTTTACTCGGAGGACACGGAGATACCATGGTTCCTCTTCCCCGTTATACGACGGTTCAGGGAATTCCCGTCACGGATTTTGTGAGTACCGATCGACTTAATCAGATCGTCGACAGGGCTAAAAACGGTGGCATTGAAATCGTCAACTTTTTGAAAACAGGTTCCGCTTATTATGCACCAGCAGCGTCCGCCGTCGAAATGGCAGAAGCGATTCTCAAAGATCAAAGAAAAATCCGACCCGTTTGTGCCTTTTTGAATGGCGAATACGGATACAAAGATGTCTATCTTGGCGTTCCGGTTTTGTTAGGTACCAACGGAATTGAGAAAATCATTGAAATTAAGTTGAACGCCGACGAAAAAGCCATGCTCGACAAATCAAAAGCGGCAGTCGATTCACTGATTAAAGTTCTTTAGACTCGACGAAAATAACCTCTACGGGAAATCGCCTTTGCATATAAGGATTTTCTTTAAAGCTTTGTTCATAAAGAATTTCAAATCCTCCCATTTCATGGAGTAACCTTTTGGAC
>CAZSZT010000232.1:0-3966 GCA_964611175.1 uncultured Bacteriovoracaceae bacterium | reverse complement strand
AACTTTACCGGTTCTTTCGACTCCGCCATCCGATACGATGGCCAAATCAAATTCAGGTTTGGAACCCAAACGATTCCAATCGTCGATACTTAAAATTTTATCAGCGCCTGCTAAAAACGAGTATCGGTACGGAACTGGGCTTTCATCCACGATCCAAATGCCCCGCGAACTTCCTCTTAAAGCAGCCACCAAAAAATAAAGCCCAAGCTGGCTACCGACAGAATCTCCATCGGACGTATAGGTGCTTGAAATCAAGATGGAAGAAGCTCGCTTGACCAGCTCAACAAATTTTCCGGCTTCCACATTTAAATCGTCTCGTAAAGGGAATAAGTTTGATACCGCAGGCATTGTCATTCACCTTCTTCATGGCATATTCTAGGACCATGTCTCAAGAGAGAAGTTCATCCGATCCTAAAGCCGGAATTCGCTGGGGATGGATTGTGGCCGGCTTGATTGCCGTATTCATTTGCCTTTCAATCTTTATGGGAAAAAATGAAGGTTCTGTTCAGTATTATATGACCGTTTCGGAATATCTTGATCGGCAACCGAAATACGAAGGAAAAAAAATAAAACTCGCCGGTCGAGTCCAGTTGAATTCACTCAAATCCAAAGCCGGAAACTATGACTTCGTCGTCGAAGACCTCGGCCGTGAAATTTCTGTCTCTTATTCTGGAATGGCACCGGACACCTTCAAAGAGGGCTCCGAAGTCGTCGTTGAAGGTTTAGGATCCAAAGACGCTCATTTTGTGGCCACGGGGCTCATGGCGAAATGCGCGTCCAAATACAAGGCGGGCGATCTTCCACCTCTCGAACAAATGCGCGGAAAATCAATTTACTAGTGTGTAATCCACAAAAAAACGTCTAGTCTTTTGCCATGTTTTCTCCGCTTCCTTGGACTGTCTTTTGGCCTCGTGTCGGAGAATTCTGCCTGGGTTTGGCCCTTGCTGCTGGCCTATTTACGACGATTTCGGCGGTCATGGGTCACAAGAAAAAGGACGAACGTTTCATTCTCAGCGCCGAACGTGCGCTGTATGCAACTTTTTTTATGCTTAGTTTCGCGGTTGCGATTCTTGTTTTGAACCTTGTCCAAGATAATTTTTTAGTTCGTTATGTTTATGCCTATTCCAATCGAGCCATGCCCCTGGTTTATAAATTCACCGCTCTTTGGGGTGGGCAAGATGGAAGTTTACTTTTTTGGGTCTGGCTTTCGTCCGTGTATGCCGTGACGGCAACTTTTATTCACCGGCACAGGGATCGCCCGCTCCTGCCCCATGCCATGGCTGTCTTCGGAGCGATTCTTTCGTTTTTTACGATTCTTCTTATTTATAGCGACAATCCTTTTAAGTTATTTCCCGAAACTCCTTTCGACGGGCGAGGTCTCAACCCTCTTCTTCAAAATCCAAGCATGGCGATTCATCCCCCAAGTCTTTATTTGGGCTATACAGGAATGTCGGTTCCATTTGCTTTCGGAATGGCCGCCCTTCTCAGCAACCAACTGGATAACCGCTGGATCATGACCATTCGAATCTGGACGTTGATTTCTTGGTTTTTCTTGTCCATCGGAAATTTACTCGGAGCCCAATGGGCCTATGTCGAACTGGGATGGGGAGGATTCTGGGCTTGGGATCCCGTCGAGAATGCGGCCATCATGCCCTGGCTAACGGCTTCGGCATTTTTGCATTCGGTGATGATTCAAGAAAAAAGGGGAATGCTTAAGTTTTGGAATATGAATCTTGTGGTGATCTCCTTTTGTCTAACGATTTTAGGAACCTATCTGACTCGGTCCGGAGTGGTTCAAAGTGTTCATTCGTTTGCTCGATCGTCCATCGGGTACTATTTTATTGTCTTTCTCGGCTTCACGATTTTGTTTTCAGCCTTATGGATTTACAAAAGGAGAAAGGAACTTCGATCTGAAAATATTTTTGAATCTTTTTTGTCTAAGGAATCCGCCTTTGTTGTGAATAATATCGTTCTTGTCGGAGCGGCCTTTTTTATTCTTTACGCGACGCTCTTTCCAACTTTTAGTGAACTACTGACCGGCAATCGAATTATCGTCGGCCCCCCTTATTTTAATAAACTATTGGCCCCCATCGGACTGATCCTGCTGGTGCTTACGGGAATTGGCCCCATGATTGCCTGGAGAAAAGCAAGTAAGCGCAATCTGGAACGGAGTTTTACTTGGCCATTGATTTTTGGACTCATCGCCATGGGTTGCCTCGCTCTCCTGCATATTACTCACTGGTATGTTCTTTTAACGGGTTTTGGCGCGGCCTTTGTTTTAACAACAATCGTCATGGAGTTTGTAAAAGGCACTTCCGCAAGGCGACTTCAGTATAAAGAGAATCTGGGAATCGCTCTTTTAAAAACACTTTTGAAAAACAATCGCCGGTATGGCGGCTATATTGTCCATCTTGGAATTGTCTTTATTTTTGTAGGAATCGCGGGAACGGCTTACAAAGAAGTCTATGATTTCGGCCTGAAACCAGGAGATGTTGTAAGTTTTCGACAATACACGATTCAAATGAAAGATTTCGAAATTCGGGAAAATGAAAACCAAGAAGAAACCTACGCTCTCCTGGATCTATACGACGGTCCGGATTTCTTAACGACCGTTCGCCCAGCGCGCTTTTACTATAAACTTCAAGAGCAACCTTCCACGGAGGTCGATATCTATTCTCGCTTTCATGAGGATATTTATTTTACACTGGGAACGATCGACCCCAATTCTCGCGAAGCAAAAATTCAGGTCACACTCAATCCCATGATTTCATGGCTCTGGGCGGGCGGCCTCGTTCTTATACTAGGGGGGATCCTTGCCATGATGCCGTCTCTGTCAACACGGAGTCAATCGTGACGGCGCTCATTACGGTTGTTGCCTTGTTGATTGCCTCCTTGTTCTTTTTTATTTTGCTTCCGTTTTTTCTTTGGGCTCCGGCTCATGAAAGCGCCACCCAGCGCTGGCTTCGATATCAAAAACTTTATCAAGAAAAGCAAAGACTTCTCGAACACTTGAAAGATATTGAGCTTGACCACCAACTCGATAAACTCAACGATCAGGATCATGATGGTCTCAGACAATCGAGCCTTTTGGAACTGACTAAGCTTTATCAAGAGATCGAGGATTTCGAAAAATCCGATCCGGTTCTTCTTCGGATTGAAAAGGATATGAAGAATTTGCGCTCATGAAAAAGCTCATCTTCATTTTTTTTCTATTTCCACCAAATCTCTGGGGGGTTTCTTTAAAGGTTCAAGTTTTAAAGGAAAACAAAGCACTACCCCATCAGGAAATTGAAATTTTTACATTTGTTTCGGGGCAGCCCTACGACCAATCTCGCGTTAAAACGAATTCTCAAGGGATCGCCACTTTAAATTTAAAGACACCTGCTGAAAATAAAAACTATGTGGCTCGTGTCATTTACGATCAAATCGCCTATTTCACTGATATTCTCTATCTGGAAGATCTCGGAAAATTACAAAGATTAGAGGTTTATTCATCCACTCCCTCGGATCCTCGCGTGATCGTCAAGGAAGTAAATCTATTTTTTGAATCGAAGCCCGAGACCCTCCGGATCGATCAGGAAATTCTTATCGAAAATCCAACATCTTTAACCGTGAGGGGAAAAATTCACAACGAACGCCCCCAAGTATTTCGCTTCTCGATTCCTTCGTCCGCTTTTGATTTAAAATTTCGATATGGTTTCGAACAAAACGAAACTCATTTTGAAGGAAATGAAATCATCCTTGAAAAACCCTTGATGCCCGGTTTAACTCGATTTTCATTGAGTTACGCTCTTGAAAGCCCGGGACGATCGGTGGACTTTGAGCAAAATTTTTCTCTGCCGATACAAAAACTTGGTCTTTCGAGTAGCCCCCATGCGATCGATTTTAAAATTAAAAATGGCCCGCAAGTTCAAAAAGCTTCGGAAAAATATTACGATGGTCGACGCCTTCCGACTTATATTGCGG
>CAZSZT010000231.1:0-3973 GCA_964611175.1 uncultured Bacteriovoracaceae bacterium | reverse complement strand
TCGTGGAACACCATACTCGGTATGGTCGAGAATCGGAGTCGAGCCCCAGGTGAGGCGATAATCTTTCAGAACACGGACTTTCGAGTGTTTCTCAACAATGGCCGAAACATTCAATTGATAAGACTGGAAAATTTTAACGAGCGCATCGTTATAGATAATTTGTTTCGAATTGGAAGTGGTTCCCGAGCTGAGTCCAACGAATCGAACTGGATCTCGAAACAGAAGCCCACGCTTATTTTGAGAAAGAGTTCGTTCAATCATTTCCGAGAAGTCGTCGTATGTTTTGGCCTCTCCTAAACGTGCAAACGTCGTATTGTTCGAGATCGCGGAGAGGCCGTAGGTTTCAAAAACTTTCGTTCTTGAAAGTCTCGCTTTCAATTTTTGAAAGGCTCTTTCTTGAGCCTGAGCTGGATTTTTTTGATCGGCTAAAATGCCTTTCCAGCGATGATCTAAAATTTTTGAAAAGGCCTTACTGATCATGGAATCCCCTCCCCATTTCTTTCGGGCTATGAAACAGTTGTCGCATAATTTGACGCAGAGGTAATGAGGTCCCGTTGACAGTTTGGGATAAAAATTGTCAGACTGCGTCAATAGGAAAATCATTTGTGACGCAAGGCGCCAATACAACTCGAAGACACAAGGATGAGATTTATTGGAAAGTTTTAAACGCCGCCATTGGTTTAGATTTCCGCAAAGGGCATCAGCGATGGACGATTTCGGAGCTCTCGCGAACAAGCAAAGTCACCCGTTCTCTCATTTATTATTATTTTGGAAATTCTCGCGCCAATATTTTACAGGAAGCCGTTCAGTTGATCGGTGAGGCTTTAATGGGTTTAAGTGAAGAGCGAATTGAATTGTGGAAGCAGGGACGAATTTTCGATTCCGTGATGATGAGTCGGGAGGTGCATGAAAAGACCCCGTATTTGGGCGCCTTTTATTTGGCTCATCGGCTCAAAGACAATGACATTGGGGCGGCCATGCGAGGTTTGGAAGATCAATATTTCAAAAAAATGGAGACTTTTTTACCGCATTTATCGGCGGATCGAAGGCTTTCCCTTTTTGGTATCTTTTTTGGGCTGGTTTTTGCTCCACATTTGAGCCAAGCCGCTGTAAAGGAAAGCGTGCAAATGGCATTAGATATGAAGAAGTAAGAGTAAACGCCTCTTTTTTAAAACAACGGAGACGGAATGGATTTTGGAAGCTTAAGAATTTTTTCGGGAAACTCAAATCGAAAACTCGCCACGAAAATCGCTGCTTTTTTAAAGGTGCCCCTTGGGGATGCGGAGATCAAACGTTTTTCCGATGGCGAATCTTTTGTGCGGATCAATGAGAATACCCGAGGAGGGGATGTCTTTATCCTCCAATCGACCTGTTCGCCCGCGAACGAAAATTTGATGGAGCTCTTAATCATGATCGACGCCTTTCGTAGAGCTTCGGCGGCACGCATCACGGCGGTCATTCCTTATTATGGGTATGCTCGCCAAGATCGAAAAGATGCTCCTCGCACACCGATTTCGGCTCGTTTAGTAGCGGACCTTCTTCAAGCTGCAGGCGCGGATCGAGTTTTTTCTTTAGATCTCCATGCTCCTCAAATTCAGGGATTTTTTAAAATACCGGTAGATCATTTATTTGCGGCACCGGTTCTTGTGAAAGAAATGGAAAAGCTTATACCGAAATCTCGAGAAGGGGTGGTTATCGTTTCGCCGGACGCGGGCGGAGTAGAAAGAACAAGAGCCTACGCCAAACGGCTGGATTGTGCGATGGCGATTGCGGATAAACGCCGAGATGCCCCCGGCAAAATAGCGGAAATCAATATTATCGGTGACGTTAAGGATAAAGAGACCATTATTTTAGATGATATTGTCGATACGGCTGGAACTCTGACGGAAGTCGCCAAAATTCTAAAGGAAAAGGGTGCCCGAAAGGTATGGGCCTGTGCCACCCACGGGGTTTTGTCTGGCCCTGCCCTTCAGAGGATCAATGAAAGTCCGCTCGAAAGATTACTGGTGACGGACACCATTCCGACAGACGAGAGAGAAAAGGCCTGTGCCAAGCTTAAAGTCCTTACGGTGGCCGAGCTTTTGGGGGAGGCTATTATTCGAATTCATAACTCGGATTCAGTCAGTTCCTTATTTGTATAAAAGGCCCATCTCCTGCCTGGACAGAGGGTTTAAAATCGAGTTTTATTCCACTCTATGCAAACCGTTGAGCTGAATGTTACATCCCGAAACGTCGGATCGAGGTCTAGTCTTCGACAACTCCGTTCCCAAGGCCTAGTGCCCGCCAATATTTACGGGCCAGGTGCTAAAAACACTTTTTGCGCTTTTTCCGAAAAGGAAATTCGAAAGGTTTTTCAAAACGATTTTAATTCCAATTTCATTATCCGTTTAACGACGGATCAGACGGATCTTGAAGGAAAACAAGTGATTCTTAAAAGTCTCGAGAGAGATCCGGTGAGCTGGCAACTCCTTCATGCGGATCTCTACGAAGTTTCCATGAACCGGCCCCTGACGGTATCAGTTCCCGTGCATTACAACGGAACTCCCGAGGGAGTCAAAGTTGACGGAGGAATCCTCCAAGTCATTCGTCGAAGTATTAAGGTTAAGGCTCTTCCTTCGGATATCCCAGATTTCATTGATGTCGATATTTCGGCCTTGAAAATCAATCATAGTATTCATATTCGGGATATTCAGCCTCCAGCAAAATTGGAAATCTTGGACTCCGGCGCCTTTACTTTGGTTTCGGTCGTGGAAGCCGAGAAGGAAGAGGTCGTGGCTGTGGCAACTCCTGAAGCGGCGGCTGCAGGCGCGACGGCTCCTGCGGAAGGCGCGGCGGCGACTCCGGCGGCAGCTCCTGCGGGGGAAAAGGCCGAGGTGCCGGCTAAGGGTGGAAAATAAAATTTTCATCCGTCTTCCGTGGATGGATGTGTGATGGACGTTTCGAAGCGAATTTGTGTCCTTGGTTTAGGTAATCCAGGCCCTCAATATAAAAACACTCGCCATAATATTGGATTTGAATGGATCGATTCGGTGATGCATTCGGCTTTGTTTAAAAAGCAATCGATTGAGTTTAGGGAAAAATTCGATGCGCAGTGGTGCAGAACCACTTTGAAAATTCCGGGGGTGGAGGTGGACGTTCATTTTTTAAAACCCTTAACGTTTATGAATGAAAGTGGGCGAGCCTTGCGTCAGTGGTCGGAGAAATTTCAAGGGGAAAGAAAAATTTTAGTCGTGATGGACGATATGGACATTCCACTCGGGCGATTACGATTGAGAATGAGTGGAAGCGACGGGGGGCATCGTGGATTAAGGTCTATTCTGGAACAAGCGGGGACATCGGATATTCCTCGACTCAAAATTGGAATTGGGCGCCCTTCGTCGGAAGCCATGGATCATGTTTTAGAGCGTTTCAATCCGGAAGAGCGTAAAATTTTGGCGGGTCTTTTGGCGGATGCTTCTAAACATCTTCAGATCTTTATTCAGGAAAGTGCCGAAAGGGCCATGAACAAAATAAACGGAGAAAATTATGTCGATTGAGTGCGGAATTGTGGGCCTTCCGAATGTTGGAAAATCGACGCTTTTTAACTCCCTCACCGCTCAGCAAGTAGCGGCGGAAAATTTCCCGTTTTGCACGGTGGATCCCCATCGCGGAATTGTTCCAGTTCCCGATCCTCGATTGGACGTCTTATGTGAACTTGTAAAACCCGCGAGTCGAGTTCCTGCCCAGGTGACCTTTGTGGATATCGCGGGCTTGGTGAAGGGAGCGGCGGCGGGAGAAGGATTGGGAAACCAATTTTTGTCTCATATTCGGGAGGTGCATGCGATCGCGCATGTGGTTCGGTGTTTTGAGGATTCCAATATTATTCATGTCTTGGGAGATGTGAACCCCCGTCGAGACATTGAAATTATTGATCTGGAACTTTGTCTTTCCGATTTGGAAACGGCGAAGAAAAGAGCCGAGAAGGTGGAGCGGA
>CAZSZT010000230.1:1908-3986 GCA_964611175.1 uncultured Bacteriovoracaceae bacterium | reverse complement strand
GGAATAAAAGAGAAAAATGAGGAGAGAAATCAGAATAAAAAATTCATAGGAATCTTCAAGATTTTGCCTCGATTTTATGTTCTCTTGAAGCCCCTTAAGAAGGAGAAAGGCTCTTCGATCCACTTTCTGCCCTTCTCGAACGATCATTTCACCTTCGGAAATCTCCACCCAGACAGGTTCGACATTTAAAAGCATCTCGTCTTGGCGTGTCTTTGTTTCGATGGCGTTGTGTACAAAATTAATATCCAAAAATTTTGCGGCCATGGGAGCGACTTCTTTTGCAACGGCCAGAAGCTGGGGTTCGAAAACGAAGGCGCGTCGGCGCTCTTCATCTTTTAACCATCGCTGAGCATCTTCTAAAGTAACCACTTTATTTTCAAAAAATTCATCTTCAAGATCCATTTCCTGACCTGTATGGAGATCTCGGAGAGTGATACTCGGTTGGGTTGGGCGCGAAGTAGGATCGACAATCCAAAAATCATATCCCCACTGAACATATTGTTGAAGAACGTGCTGTACCGTCTCTTGAAAACGGGCATACTTAAGAAACCTCCATTCGGCATCGGAGAGCTGAATCGCCAGATTTTTTTCAAAAGTCGTTTTCTGAAGATCATATTGATTTGAAGACGCTCGTCTCATGCCTTCAAAGGCCGCCGCGATTCTTTCGGCCGCGCGAATGCCTGCTTGGGAGTCAACGTCATAGACGGGACGGATTTGTTCGACGACGCTTTGACGTTTCCGATCGGTCTGTTCTTCGTCAATGATGCGGAGAGTCTCGGGCGTTTTAATATTTTTTTTGGCAATATCTCCGACTCGGTAAATGGGAACGTTACGCTGAAAGGGACTTTGACAAATAATCGTTGCCAAGAGAGCCACGCTCAAACCAACGAGTAAAGGGCGGCCGCGTCGAGTGATTCGACTTAGCCAGTCTTCGTAAAGGCTTCGAAGGTCCACCTTTGCAGCTTAACACTTTTTAATGAGAATCGTCCCGGATGTTTTAAGGGGATTCGAGAGCGAGTCTTGCGGGTGTCAGTTCATAACGCTCCGGGTGAATGAGTCGATAATTCCATTGAGCCGCGATATCCGGCGAAATAATCTTTCGATTCACTAAATCAAGCAAACTTAACGGGTATTGGTTGTTTTTTGCTCGATACAGATTGAGTTGAAGGCGTAGATAATGCGAATCTGGAAGATCAAATCCAACCGGCTTAAGAAAATGAAGCGAATAAAGCAAGCCTAAGACCATGACCAGAATTCCCAAAGCCCCCAAACAATCTTTCCAGGTTCCACGCGTCGACAATTGAGGAAGGGTCGTGGCGTTTAGATCTTCATCCTTAGGATAGATGGTCCCTTTATCCCAAAGATGAATTAATCGCCTTAAGGTTAAGAACTCTCCATCCAAGCTTTGCCGAACAAGATCTTGAACGGTATTTTGTCCATCACAGCCATGGATGATTTCAATTTCTTCTGCCGAAAAAGGAAGGTGAGGCGAAGAAGAGGATCGGCCGTCGACTTCTTCGAAGACTTCTAGGGCTTGGTCAATTACATCGGGTTTTTTTGTTAGGATTCCCGATAAGTTCACATGGGAAAGGAAAATCCGTTTTCCGGAACCGATCCTGGCTTGAATTTTGGGCCATTCCTCAACGCGCTTTCGAGCCTCGGCAAGAAGGCTTTCCAATTTCTTAGGGGTATAGAATCCAAGGGCAACGGGATCGGGAAGCTCCATTTCGTACGGGCGTGGCGTAAGTTCAACATTGGTCCAAAAGAACGTCCGGAAAAAAAGTTCGAGTCGATCCGTCTTAAGATGTTGAACAAGTTGTCGATAGTGATCGGAATTAAGCGCGATGACACGACGTACGAGTTCTTCCCAGGTTTTCGTTGTCGAAACCACGCCAGGCGGAGGCATGGAAATCCACGGAATTCTTTCCAATCGCTCCGCAGCCCTGGCCAGGGGGCGATGGGCCCACAAGAAATGCCCTTCTTGGATGGCAATCATCGCATGACCTTGGCTTGCCGTTACTTCGACTTCTCCAGACCACTGCTCGCGTTCGAGGCTTTCAAAAAAATCAAAAACAGCG
>CAZSZT010000230.1:0-1898 GCA_964611175.1 uncultured Bacteriovoracaceae bacterium | reverse complement strand
GCGTTCGTCATGGAATGTCCTTTCGGTTGTCAATGACGAAGTAAATATAAAGGCCCATGGCGGCAATAAGGAAAATGGAAGAAAAGGTATTCGTACTGACTCCTAAAGAGATCGAGTAACCCAAAAGCGACAACAGATTTTCACGCATACCCCAAGACAAACTAAACCAGAAAAGAGTCGTAAGGCCGAAAGTCTTTAAAAATGCTAAAGTCCAACGATGGTTAAAAATCATATCGCTTGCACCGGGCAAAATGAAACTCCATCGGGAGCAACGCCTTCTGATTCGACGAAGATGCATTCGAAAAAGCTGATCGACTTGTTGCCGAAGGTTCGGGGCGGTGTCCGTTTTGGAATGAAGCGATTGATAAAGCGCGGAAACTTCCGTTTCGGGCGAGGCCGTTGGCTCTCCCGTATGAATGCAAATCCCACTGGCATGCTTTCGCCCGGACCAGCAAAAACCTAACAAGAGCCAAGGCCAAAATAAAAAGACGAGCGCTTTCGCCCCCCCCAAGGGCTTGAAGGGAGATAGGCCCGCCTCGGAACACCAAGCCTTGAGTTCATCTCCCCATTGAGAGAAGAATCGTGAACTTGGCGTCGACGGAAGGGGATGAAGAAGGAGTCGATTGCCGAATTCCGCTCGCTGGCGAAGTTTTTTTAACTGAGCGGGGCCAATTTTTTGTTCAAGCTCTTCGGCCCGAACTAAGTTTTGAGCTCGAACGTCGAGCTGTGCCAAATTATAGAGAAGAATCGGGTCGTCTCCCCATCTCGCATAAGCCAATTCATAATCGCCAAGGACCGCGGTTACTGTTTCATCCGGAAGCCGATAATTAAGACTCAGAATATCTCGATCACGAGACGAAGGGAGTTCTTTCAGCCAATGGACGGCCGATAATTTATCATTGTTCATATCAGCCCAGATACTTTTCTCCAAGGCCGTAAGAGCCTCGAGACTTTCTTGGGAATAGGTGACTTGAGTTCGACCCTTCATCAGTCCTTCGTAAGCCGACAGCTTGGCCGCGGAAGAAGTAAGGGAAGAGATCAAGGGTGCAAAACTTAAAAGAAAGGCGTTGAAAATGGCAAAATTAACAAAGACTTTAGGTCTTCGAGAATAAAGGACGGCAAAACAGAGCATCAGATGAAGAAAAATAAGCCATTCCGAAGTATGGAAAGCCCAGAGGAGACAGGCCATTTCCAATAATCCAATCACCCAAGGAGAGCGAGCTTTGAACCACGAGGGAAAATCACGGACCAGGGCGGCGGCCCAGGTCCATAGATGAAGCAGCAGAACGAGAAAGAGACTGACAACAAGGGGAGGCATCCACATCCAAAATAAACTTTCGATTTCCAAGATCGCGGCGAATGGGCGTTCGAGCATATTGTGAATATATCGTAGAGAAAGCGGGAGCCATTGAATGACATTCCAGGGTTGATGGGCAAAGATTCGGCGAAGCTGATGGGCGGTGACCGCGACATCGGACGACGGGTAGGCAACGGAAGTATTGGGCTTTAGCCAATAATCCTCGGCGACATCTTTCATGAAGTGGGAATTCCTAAAATGATCGCTGCTAACACCGGTTTCGGATCTTTGTTGATCGGAAAGCCAATTTTCCCAAAGGATCCAATCGCTTCGCCCATCCTCGTCGGCATAAGCGGACGGCGAGAAAACTAAACTGATTAAAAGGCAAAAGCGAACCACTCCTTTAAGTTTAAGCGGAGTTTCCAAGAGATAGAAGAGTTTATCTCATGATCGGAAACATATAGACTTTTTATGTCCATGAACGAGGGGACATTGAGAAAAGATTCATCTGTTTTAAAAGCTGCGGGTGCTATGGGGAGCGCGACTTTCATGTGTCGAATTCTCGGGCTTGTTCGTGAGGAAGTCTTCGCCATCATGTTTG
>CAZSZT010000229.1:0-3999 GCA_964611175.1 uncultured Bacteriovoracaceae bacterium | reverse complement strand
TGAATACGCCACGACAACTCTCAAAGAGGAAGCGTTCCGCGATCGCTGGAAGCCTTACTTGGAAATTTATTCGAAAATTACCTTCGACGCCGAATCCGCCCAAGAAGTAAAAAGCCTTGCGGCCAAGGTTCATCCGAAAGATTTTAAAAAACAAAAAAATTTAGTTGTCGAAACTCTTCAGTGGCTGATTGAAGGCTTCAACGCCAAAGGCGATGTTCGAAAGGCCGAGAGCGTCTTTGGGTTTCTTTCCAAGGAAATTGAAGACCCAAGCCTTGTCCTGGTGGCGGCCGCCCCTCTTTGGCTGAAAGCGTATCGAGGTCAACTCGATCACGATGCCGTCGAACGCGTTCTTTTAAGCCTGCCGGCGAAACCTCTCGATAAAAATAAAGTGACGTCTTTGTATGCGGAACTTAATAATACGGCTGCTTTTTACGAAACCCTGTTGAGTGAAGAAAAGGAAGCCCGTGCGCATGAAGGACGATCGAGAGCCTTGCTTTCTCAAGTTTACAAAAAATATTTTGAAATCTTTGCAACGGATCCCGAGTCGGATGCCTTGCGAATTAATTATGCAAGACTCCTTTTAGATGATGAAAGTGCGGAGACTTGTTTGCAGATTTTAGGAAAACGAAGCCGATCCGATAAGAGCCTCGAAGAAATTGCCGATAATTTGGAAGCCAAATGCGTTCTTAAAAACCTCGATCAACTCTACGCGAAGGGCCCGTCGGAAGAATTCTATGGCAAACTCTCGGAAGCTCTGATTGGACGAAAAGTCTATTCGCGCTCGGATTTAGGCATAAGCTCGGAACAGGCTTTCGAAGCGATGGCCCGGATGCTCATCGGATCTTTAAAAACAAATAAGCCTACCCCGATTCTTAGAACGTCTTTAAGCGGAGTCCTTTCGACCTACCCATATTCTCAAGAGTCCGGGCTCTATCAAGAACTTCAAATGGTTCAAGCCGAGCTTCGTTTTGATGACCTCGTTCGTGCCGATATGAAGCCCGAGGAAAAATCAGATCAATTTTATGCTATTTTCTTGGGAGCACCCGCCAAAGCGGAAGTCGCACAGAAAGCGATTCAAAATGCCATTCTCACGAGTAACAAAAGGGAGACTTTAGCCAAATGTGATAAGTGGAAGGAGACTTACCCGCAAAAATTTAATCCGCTGGAGTCCATCTTCGAGCGTTGTGTGCAATTGGCCGAGACGCACCTCGATATTCAAAAGGAATATTCCTACTGGCAATTTGTTGAGACAAAGCTGAGACCGGAACAATTTCTAAGACTCGGCCTTTTGGAATTAGCTCTTAATAAGATGAGCGGAAAAAAACGCTTGAGAGATTTAAAGATTACGTCCGCTCAAAATATTTTAAATCTTTGGGAACCGCAGCTCTTACCGCCCGCCCCCAACAACCTAGCCTTTAATAAATTAAATGAAAGAGCCGAAGAATTTGAGAATTCTCTAAAACCGATTTCCTTCGCACAAATTTCTAAAGTAACACCGAAACATCTTGCCACCTTTAATGAGTTAGATGTGGATCTTGTTAAATTCTACGAATCAGGCCCCGCGCCGATTTATTTGGCAAAAACCCTCGAATGGAGATCTCGATTAACCATTAAAATGCGAGATTGGATGCATACGCTTCCAGAGCCCGCCGATCTTACGAAAGAGGAACTCGAAGCGTACCGCACAAAAACAAGAGCTGTTTTGGAGCCTTGGATTCAAAAGGCCGATGAGCGTTTTAAGGAATGCACTCAGATGGCCTATGTCCCAACGGCGGATTATAAAGGACCTCAAAAGCATAAGGACTATTGTCCCGAATCAACGCCACCTTTAACCTTTGCCAGTTTTATGGACAAATGGAGAGCGACTCTTCAATCGGAACCCGCTGCATCTCCGTGGGCCAAAGATGAAAAAACATCACGTCGAGATATGGTCCTTTTACTCACTCGAGCAGCCTTGGATGCCAAAGACATCCATCATGCCAAATATTTTGTAATTCGCGGTCTTGATCTAGCCGAAACCAATTACGATAAAGCTCGTCTTTATTTAATTCTCGCAGAACTCACCAAAGAAGATCGGTTCTGGCTTACCGCCACCACCCTTGATGGAAACCTCATCCCGCCTCTTGAGTGGCTGAAAAAGCGAGCCGAGGGAAATCCCTTCTACGAAAGGCTCTACACTCATCAAATCAAAAATGCTTCGGGTACTTTCCAGGCCGTTAGCCGGTGAGGAAGGCATTTGACCCACCAAGAAAGTTCTGATTAAACATTCATAAATATTTTGGGGAGCCGAAAGGCTGAGAGTCGCCAATCAAGCGAGACCCATGGAACCTGATCCGGGTAATGCCGGCGTAGGAAAAAATGAAAAGGGTATTATTAACATCGATTTTAGTTTTCTCGCTCTTTGGTCCGCTTGTATCGGCACGCCAAGTCGAACCATGTGACTCTCTGATCAGTCGGCTTTCCAAAAGAATATGGATCTTAAATCCTTTGCCAAAACCCGGAGACCGGCTTTTCTTTGAAATTCCAGCAAATCAAAGACTTGTCGCGGTTCTTCAGTATCTTCGAAAAGTTTATCATATGGGCGGCGTCGACCGAGCAGAGTTCAAACGACTTCGAAGCCAGATGCGGTCGATGAATAATCTGTATCGAGCCGAGTCGGTCATTCCTTTCCAGAGCCGAATACCTAATCCCTTCGATCCCGATTTTGAAAGTTCGCTGTTTAAAAAAAACGCACGCGTTGAAGATGTTTTGACCTATTTTAAGCAGGATGCAAATTTTCCTTCGTCCGCGCTTCGACGGGCTTCTGAACTTATTGTCCTTAACCCAAAACTTAAGCGAGCCGGTCGTTTTAGTTCGCGACTGGCTATCTTTGTCATTGGCCCCATTTTTTTATTTAAAATCGGGCCTTATATCGGCTCGTATCTCGATTCTTATTGGGACTTTACCATGGCCGAAGCCCGGCAGGCCGGATATATCGCGCGAGAAAAAATTGAACCCGAAGTAAAACTCTCGGAGTTTAAAACGAAATCGCTCTCTTTCCATCTTCAAACTTTATTGAGTGAAATCTATAAAAAAATGAATCAAGAGTTCACGACTCCCGAACTCGTCGGTCGGAATGCGGAATCTTATGTTTTGTCGCTTATCGTGGATATTCGGATTTTATTGGCCCTCAGTGAACAAACCCAGGATCCCCAACTGAAAGAAGATGGCGTTCGAATGCTCAAGCTCATGGAAATTAAATTTGGGGATATTCTCAAATCCCAGCTCGCTAAATTCGAAATCCAACCTCTCATCGATCACGCCTATGAACGCTATGATCCCAACAACAAAATTCGAGATCAGTGGGAAGGCCATTGAATTTCCTCTAAAAGGGAGATATTCGCCGGAAGTAATTTTTCCTGAAGAGCCTCTTGGGGACTCATCCAGCGAAGTTCATGATGAGCATTCTTATGAAACTCAATTAGCTCGTGGGTCGAAAGCCTTGTCCAATAAAACTGAAGTTGAACGTCTTTATGGGGATACTGCCATTGAATGCTGCGATAAAAATTTGCCGATAAAACTTCGCAACCCAGTTCCTCTTTGATTTCTCTTTTCAGCGCCTCCGTTTCGGTTTCTTCGGCCTGTACTTTCCCACCAGGAAATTCCCAGTACCCCCCTATCCGAGGATCGCTTTCTCTGCGAGTTCCCATCAAAAGCTTTCCTTCTCTTTCAATGAGAGCAACAACGACTTTCATGGATTTTTTCTATTACAGAAGGGAAATTTTGTCATCCGACGTGAAAACAAAGAAGCCTTCCGATGAACTTACCTTAATCATAGTGCTCCAACCGGGAGCATCCAAAATTTTAAGAGGCTTTGCGAAATCATAAAAACAATCGTTGGAATACTGAGTAAAAACATCCTGAAAATAAAGACTGTTCGAGCCTTCTCGCCAGATCGCGATTTGAGCCGTCCCCGCGCCCTTTGAAGGTTGACGATGAGATTTGGCTTTCGATGTTGCT
>CAZSZT010000228.1:0-4026 GCA_964611175.1 uncultured Bacteriovoracaceae bacterium | reverse complement strand
TTGGGTTGGGTTGTATAATTGGTCCGGCAGTGGGGGGGGTATTAGTGGCTGAATCTTTAGCTTATCCTTCTTTATTCGCTGCTGTTCTATGTCTTGCGAATCTGATTTTGGCTTACTTTATTTTGGAGGAGCCTCTGAAGTCGCTGGAATCGAGAGAAAAAAGCCGCTCCCGAACAAGCCTTTTCGATCTGATGGAATATCGTTCTCCGGCCCTTTGGTATCCGATTATTCTTGTTTTTCTGCTGACTTTTGCATTCGTTCAAATGGAAATCACGTTTGGGCTTTTTGTTGTAGACCGTTTTGGATTTTCGGCTCGTCAGGCGGGATATTTATTGGCGATCATGGGAGTGATGATGGCGGTTGTTCAGGGTGGATTAATTGGCCGTCTTACGAAGAAGTTTGACGAAATGAATCTTATTTTATGTGGGATGGCTTCTATTGTAATGGGCCTTGTCTTAATTGTTTATGTGGAAAATCTTTCAAAGCTTTTGGTGGCTCTCGGATGCATCGCGGTTGGCTACAGCTTAACAAACCCCTGCTTATCGGCTCTTGCTTCGAAAGCTGCCCCGCGAGAACGTCAGGGGGCGAGCCTTGGACTTTATCAATCGGGTGCAAGCATGGCACGGGTTTTGGCTCCACTGACGGCAGGGTACTTATACGATCAGAGAATCGATTTTCCGTTTTTTGTTGCTGCGGGTGTCGTCACCCTAGCCTTCTTTGTTGGCGGTTTTCGATTTCTTAAATGGAGATCTGTCGGCTAAGATTTAGTTCATGGGTGCTCTTTTACTTTTGAGGCATGGACAATCAGAATGGAATTTGCAAAATCGTTTCACGGGATGGATCGACGTCGATTTGTCCCCACAGGGAATTGAAGAGGCAAAGAGGGCTGGCCAGGCGATCGGCAAACTGAAAACTTCTTGGTCAAAAGCGCACACGTCTCGCCTTCTTCGGGCTCAACGAACTCTCGAAATCGTCTTGAAGGAAATTCATCAATCTCCTCCTACATGGATTGACTCGGCTTTAAATGAACGCCATTACGGAGATCTTCAGGGTTTAAACAAAGACGATATGAGAAAAAAATACGGAGAGGAGCAGGTTCATATTTGGAGAAGGAGTTACGATGTTCCTCCTCCCAATGGCGAGTGCCTGCAAGATACGGCGAAACGAACACTTCCTTATTTTCGCGAATATATTTTGCCAGATTTAAAAGCCGATAAGAATATTTTGGTGGTTGCCCACGGAAATTCTCTTCGGTCCATTGTAATGGAGTTGGAAGGATTAACTCCCGAACAAATCCTTCAGCTCAATATGGATACTGGCATTCCGTATATTTATGAAATAAGCTCCGAAGGAAAAGTCTTAAAAAAGACGATTGTGGAGGTAAACTAAAAATTTCTTTCGGGACAATGATGTCCCATTTCCTTACCAAAACCGCCATTAGATGCGGTTAAGACAATCTTTTCGACCTAAAAATCGGCATATATTTTGCAACGATCCATTTACGATGCGGTGGCTCTTCGTCATTTTGATTTCGGTTTCTTCTGTTTATGGACAGACAGCGCCAGATGCGACGGAAATTGGGCCGTATGAAATTTCTTTTTCTGAATACAAATTAACACCAAACATCGATCCCGACGTCCTGGGAGATCGTATGACGGAATTGTGGGCGCGGGTTTACTATCCGTTAAAGCTTAACACGATGGGGCCAAGACCTTTGATTGTCATTCTTCATGGAAACCATGAGACGTGTACGGATCATTCGTGCCCCATACAACAAACGAGCTGTGCCTATACGGATACAGGACGTTGTCCGCCGGGTTTTGAAGTCGCTCAGAATCATGCAGGCTACAATTACCTGGCGAGTCGACTCTCATCTTGGGGTTACCTTGTTGTATCGATTAATGCTAATCGAGGCATAACTTGTGGTGGAGGAGTCGAAGGCGATCACGGGTTGAATCTTGCTCGCGGACGTCTCATTTTAAAACATCTCCAGCGTTTAAGTGAATGGAATCATGGCGTGGCGGCGGTGCCACGCTCTTTTAAAGTCGATTTAAAATATAAGATCAATTTTAATCAAATTGGCTTATTAGGACATTCGCGAGGTGGTGAGGGCATTCGAGCCGCTTATAATCTTTATCGAGATGTGGACAGTCCATGGCCGGCACGAATTGTCGATCCGGTTGCCATTCGTGCTTTGTTTGAAATTGGTGGAGTCGATGGGCAAACTCATCGTGTTCTTAATGCTGAGGGAGCCGCTTGGAATCAGCTCCTTCCTCTTTGCGACGGAGACGTTTTTGATCTCAGAGGAATTCGGCCGTTCGATCGAATGATTCATTCGAATGAAGAGTATCCGTCTCCGCCCAAGTCTGCATGGACGGTATGGGGTGCCAATCATAATTTTTATAATACGACTTGGAAAAGAAGCGATAGCTTCGGCTGCTATGGCCACAATGCTCTTTTTTATAAATGTCTCGAGGAGCCGACAGACCCGCTTTGGTCTGCGAATGAACAACAGATGACGGCGGTGGGCAGTGTTTTGGCCTTCCTTAGAGCCCATGTTGGGGATGAGACAAAACTGAGTTTTGGCTCGAACTTTGATCCACGCTTTTCATTGCCCGGCAGTATTTCAAAAATTACAAGAATTGAGCGTTCCTATCTTTCTTCTGCCAATTCTTCTTATATGTTTTTAGCCGAAGATTTCAGTGAAAAGACGGGGTACAATAGCCGAGGTTATCAGAACAACTATTCCAAAATCTATCTTACTCATTACCGTATTCCTGAACATGATCTTAATCATCGAAGTGCTTTGATTGAGTGGGTGACGAGAGGCAGAAAAACTTTTTTTCAATCCAATTGGGCTGAGCCCGATAAGGGATTGAATTTTATGTCTTACAGTTCCTTGGATTTTAGAGTTTCGAGGCGAAGCTCAGATCTCAATCTCTCTCAAAGTACGACTTTTGATATTTCACTTGTCCATGCGGACGGAAGCTTGTCGGATCCAGTTCCTTTTCATAAGGTGGCGAGTCTTGTGGGCCCTGGCGGTGCGGGCACTCAAGGGCCGGGTTTAGGAGAAATTGGGGGATTGGTTCATTCCGTGCTTCAAACAGTTCGGATTCCCTTGTCTGCCTTTAATAATGCCAAGCTTGATAAAATTAGAGGGGTTCGTTTTACCTTTAATCGAACGCGCCGAGGGGCCATTTACCTTGCTGATATTTTAATGAGTCGAGAAAGTGAAATTGTTCAAGGGTCTACTCCATCTGAAACCATGGGGTATGACTTTGAGAACTTAACGCAAATACAACCCGTTCGCCGAGAACCCACTATCTATCAAGCCGAGATTGAAAGTATTCGAGAAACGGAGAACGGGGCCTATTATGAAATGGAGATTTCGAGTAAGGAGAATTTTAAAGTTGGAGCCCAACTTCTTATTTTAAAAATTGGAAGGCAGTATTTCAATCTCAGCAAATTTCCATCTTCTGGCGAAACGAATCGACTTATTTTCAAGATTCCGAAAAATGAATTTCTGTACCTCCCTAATGGAAGTTCGATCAGTGTTCAATACGGTGAAGAAGGTCCAATGGAAATCTGGAATGCTGGAACTTTAAAATTATAATGAAAAACTATTCTGAATTACATTATCAAATTATTCATTTTTCGATGAGGTGGTTGTTTCCAGTCTTTCTATGTTTTGTCGGTCGGCTCCATGGGCAAGAAATTCGTGACGTCGCGGAAGGGGGACCCTACAGTACATCCACTGCGGAGTACAAATTTCCCGCATTGATCGACCCCGATGTTTTAGATGATCGTTATACGGAGGTCTGGGCCTCTGCGTATTTTCCCGTCGAAATGAAGTCCATGGGGGCTCTGCCGCTCGTGGTGATGATGCACGGAAATCATCAAACCTGCACGGACGGTCAATGCCCAAACGGTCGTAATAACTGTGCCTATACGACGAACGGCAGCTGCCCCGAAGGGATGACGGTAGCGAAGAGTCATGAAGGGTATACCTATATCGCTGATCGCCTC
>CAZSZT010000227.1:0-4031 GCA_964611175.1 uncultured Bacteriovoracaceae bacterium | reverse complement strand
CCTAAGTGCCCTGACCCCTCCGAAAAGGCTAGCGTTTTTAAGCGGTTAGGAGGGGTGGTGGGAAACACCTGGGGGTGCCTTCACTTTGGCTTGTTATAGACACTGCCAACAAGAGTCATCGGTTGGCGGGAGGCGGCATGGACGCCGTCTTTGGTGCCACGTTTGACGAGATACATGGCGTTGTCGGCGGCGTTGATTAGAGCGTCGATGGTTTTGGCATCTTCGGGAAAAGTGGCGATTCCAAAACTCGCCGTCACTTTCAGATTTAAGTGCTTCGATTTTAAAAAATGTTGTTCATGCAAGGCTTCGTGTGCGCGTTTGACCATAATCAGGGCATCCGTTTTGTTTGTGCGCGGAAGAACGAGAATGAATTCATCTCCCCCATATCGAATCGCGACATCCGAAGTTCGAATCGACGAAATGAGAAATTCAGAAAATTCCTTGAGAAGTTGAGAGCCCATCATATGCCCGTGCGAATCGTTTACGGTTTTAAAATTGTCGATATCAATAAAGACAAGAGTCAGTTGTTCTCGGTAGCGTTCGCTTCGAGCGAGTTCTCTTTCCAATACGAGGTGTAAATATCGAGAGTTATAAAGTTTGGTTAAGTCATCGGTAACGGTGAGTTCTTTAACCTGTTGGAAGTTTCGGGCGTTTTCAATGGCAATCGCTAAA
The DNA here is from genome assembly GCA_964611175.1 of uncultured Bacteriovoracaceae bacterium. Lineage (GTDB taxonomy): Bacteria > Bdellovibrionota > UBA2394 > UBA2394 > UBA2394 > CAZSZT01. The sequence continues at coordinate 3,359 of CAZSZT010000227.1, read as the reverse complement.
TAATCACTGAAAACTTCGAGTGTTCTAAAGTTTTCATCCGTAAAGGGCTTTTCGCCCTCATTGGTGCAAAAAGCGAGTAAACCTAAAACAGCTCCACGAGACATAATTGGAAGCAAAATAAAACTCGTCGGATGAGGGACAATGATCCCGTCGATATTTCGGTCGTATGAAGGATCCAAGGCGGGAGAAAGAATGAGACCCCCCTTTCCTCGTTCCAAACACTTACCTAAAAGGCCTTTTCCAAGGGGAAACGAAAGACTTTGTTTGTCCGTTTTGGGGAATTCAAAATAGCATTCATTCGAACTTTGATCGAGAAGAACAAGGCCAAAATGTTTCGAATTTACTAGGCCTCCGAGTTTTTCGATAATTGTCGGAAGAATCTCCGAAAGGTCTAAGGAGGAGGTCAACGTTTTGCCCAAGGAATCGAAGACGCGAAGTTTTTGGATGGTTTGGCGGAGTTCCTGAATAACGTCGCTTTCCGTCAGGGCTAAGGGAAAAAGAATGGGTGACGGATCTTTACCCGACTTTTTTTTCTTAGACACAGCGCGCGAGGGCGATTTCTTTTTTGATTTCTTCATATCCTCATTGAGACCAAGCCAACTCTAATAGTATAAAGGTCTTTCAGTGGTTTATGCGAGGCCCCATACCGACGACCCTACGAAAAACAAGCCTAGAATCGCTGTCTTAACTTCTGGAGGGGATTCTCCGGGAATGAATGCCTGTATTCGGGCCATTGTCCGAAGTTCGATCTATGAAAATCTGGAAGTGGTGGGAATTCATAACGGTTATGACGGCCTTATTCGAGGAAAGCTCAATCTTCTCACCTTAAGATCGGTCGGAAATATCATTCAAAGAGGAGGAACGGTTTTAGGCTCCTCTCGATCTCAAGAATTTCGTACTGCGGCTGGAAGGAAAAAGGCCTTTCATGTTTTAAAAGCTTGGCGAATTAATAAGCTCATCGTTCTAGGCGGCGATGGGACCATGACCGGCGCGAAGATCCTTTCGAAAGAATTTCCGGTTCAGGTTGTCGGAATTCCCTGCACGATCGATAACGATCTGGCCGAAACGGATTTTTCCATTGGATTTGATACAGCCCTCAATACCGCCGTTGAATGTATCGATAAGATTCGAGATACAGCAGATTCCCATGGGCGCGTCTTTATTGTGGAAGTCATGGGTCATCACTCTGGACATTTAGCTCTCGAAACGGCTCTTGCGGTAGGAGCGGAGTACGTTGTTATTCCGGAGGTAAAATTTCGCCCCGCCGAACTCATTCGAAAGATCAAAAACGGAATCGAGAGAGGAAAAACGGGAAGCATTGTGATTGTTTCGGAGCGAGATAAACCAGGTTTTGCGTTTCCCCTTTCAAAGCATATTAAACATCATATTAAACGAGATGTTCGTGCTTTGGTTTTAGGCCATCTTCAGAGAGGGGGAAGTCCGACCGCGACGGATAGGAATTTAGCTTCTCGAATGGGGGCAAGGGCGGTGGACGCCTTAATTCGGGGGAAAAGTCGGATCATGGTGGGAATTCTTGATAATCAAATGGTTGAGAAATCTTTCTCAAAAGTCATTGGACGAATGCACGAACCTCATCTAGAAACGTTGGCTTTGGTTGACCAACTTTCGATTTAAAGAACGCATGGAGATTTTGTGAGCGTAAAATCGAAGTTTATATTTGTGACCGGAGGAGTGGCCTCAAGTCTCGGTAAGGGAATTGCCGCTAGTTCCATTGGTGCCATTCTCGAAGCTCGGGGTCTTAAGATTACGATCGTCAAAATGGATCCCTATATCAATGTGGATCCTGGCACCATGAATCCTTTTGAGCACGGAGAGGTTTTTGTCTTAAATGACGGAGCGGAGACGGATCTCGATTTAGGTCATTATGAAAGATTCACGAACGCGACCCTTACTCAGGATAATAATTTTACAACTGGGCGTGTGTATCACTCCGTCATTACCAAAGAGCGCCGAGGAGATTATCTAGGCGCTACCGTTCAGGTCATCCCCCATATTACGAACGAAATTAAAGAACGCATTCTTAAAAATGCGAAAGATGTGGATGTGGTGATTGTTGAAGTGGGAGGAACGACGGGCGATATTGAAGGGTTGCCGTTTTTAGAAGCGATTCGGCAGTTGAAAACGGACTTAGGCCCTCAAAATACGCTTTATATCCATCTCACCCTCATTCCGGTCATTCGAACTGCCGGGGAAATTAAAACCAAACCCACTCAGCACTCGGTCAAAGAACTTTTAAGCATAGGGATTCAACCGGATATTCTTCTTTGCCGAACGGAACGGGAATTGAGCAAAGAAGTAAAACGAAAAATCGCTTTGTTTTGTAATGTGGCGGAAAATGCGGTCATTGCGGCGCTTGATGTTTCGAATATTTACGAGGTTCCACTTAATTTTCATGCGGAAGGTTTGGATGAGCGCATTATCGAGCGTTTGAATATTTGGACTCGACAACCGGATTTAAAACCCTGGAAAGATCTTGTGGAAGGAATGAAAGCTCCAAAGCACAAGGTTGTTTTGGGAATGGTTGGAAAATATTTAAAACTCCGAGAATCTTATAAATCTTTGAATGAAGCAATCTCTCATGGTGGAATTTCGAACGATACAAAAGTCGAAATTAAATATATTGATCCCGAAGAACTCACCACCTCCGCTCAGTTGGATGTTGTTTTCGAAGGAGTGAATGCGATTATTGTTCCGGGCGGATTTGGAGAGCGAGGAACCGAGGGCAAGATGGTCGCCGTCCGTTATGCACGAGAAAAGAAGGTTCCCTACTTAGGCATTTGTTTAGGAATGCAACTTGCTTCCATTGAGTTTGCGAGAAATATTTGTGGAATTTCAGATGCGACGTCTCAAGAATTTCAGGTCGAATCGAAATCGGCCATCATTCATTATATGGAAGGTCAAAGCCTTCATATGGAAAAAGGTGGAACGATGCGACTGGGAGCTTACCCTTGTGTCGTTAAAGCGGGTAGCCGGGCGGCTGATATTTATGGAAGCCGAGAAATTTCGGAGCGCCATCGACATCGGCTGGAATTTAACAATGCTTTTCGAGAACCTTTGGAACGCAAAGGTCTTCAAATCGTGGGAACGTCTCCTGATAATAAACTTGTCGAAATCGTGGAGCTGAAGGACCATCCGTTTTTTATAGGCGTTCAATTCCATCCCGAGATGCTCTCCAAGCCCATGAAACCGCATCCCTTATTTTCAGGGCTGATTGCCGCCGCGCTGAAGAGAATTTCGGGCTAGATTATTTTAAAAGATCAGAGGGGTTGTTTTCAAAAAATTCTTTTAAAGAATAGCCGTCTGATCCAATGATCATCAGATGAGATTTAGGATAAAGG
>CAZSZT010000226.1:0-4056 GCA_964611175.1 uncultured Bacteriovoracaceae bacterium | reverse complement strand
ACTCGACATCATAAAATTTTTGTTCGATCCGATGAACTCCTTTCCAATCTTCCAGACTGTGTGAGAGCCATGTCAGAGCCGATGGTGAGTCATGACAATATAGGCTTTTTTCTTCTTTCGAGAGAAGTCAGCAGGCATATTAAGGTCGTTCAAAGCGGTCAGGGAGCCGATGAGGTTTTTGGTGGCTATTACTGGTATGAAAATATGCTGAAAAGCCAAAATGCGGTTGCCGATTACAAACGAGTTTTCTTCGATCGTTCCCATGAGGAAATGAAAGAAGTTCTCGATCCTTCGTTTGTTTCGGAGGATTTTAGTTCGGAATTTGTCGAGGAACATTTTTCGTTGCCTGGTGCCGATAGCCCCGTGGATAAAGCGTTGCGTATCGATACGACGGTGATGCTTGTGGATGATCCCGTTAAACGGGTCGATAATATGACGATGGCCTGGAGCTTAGAAGCTCGTGTGCCATTTTTAGATCATGAGCTCGTGGAGTTTGCAGCACAGATTTCGGCGCGTTTGAAAATAATGGGCGGCGGAAAGTATATTCTGAAACAGGTTGCTCGCGGGATCATCCCGGCGTCCGTGATCGATAGACCGAAGGGCTATTTTCCGGTCCCGGCCCTTAAGTATATTCGTGGGAAAACATTGAATTTCATTCAAGATATTTTGAATAAACCGCAGGCAAAGGCAAGAGGAGTATTTCAACAAAAATATATACAGAATCTTTTTAAAAATCCTGACGAGCATTTGACGCCTCTTCGAGGATCTAAGCTTTGGCAAGTGGCTCTTTTGGAATTCTGGCTTCAAACTCATCATGTTTCATCTTAAGAAATGAGGTTACGTTGGTAACGTATAAAAAAAGGCGAATGGCTCTGAAGGCTAAAGCGCGACGATTGCAGCGTCGCCAGAACCGAACCGCCCTCATGGAGTCTTGGAAGCCCGTTCGCCGAAATCCGAAAGGCGAACCCAAAAAAAATTTTACTCTCGATTGCGGATGGGGAAGGCTTTTGTTCGCAAATACGTTTACCGATTCACAAGCCTTATGTAACGCCCTCCTTCAAGAACTTCCGGACAAGAGAGATATTGCTTTTTATATTCGGGAGCCTCATGTTCTTTTGTCTCTTGCCCCCCAAGATCTTTTTTTAGATCCTTCTCATACCTTTCGTTTGCCGATGAGCACATACCGACCCAGTAAGATCCGGCCACGCGGTTTTCTGGTGAGACGTTTACGTTCGGATTTGGACGCCAAGGCTCTCGGACGACTCTATGCGTCTCGGAAAATGATTCCCCCGCCGCGTTCGTTTTTAAACACCAACCGGAATTCGAAGGTTTTGACCTATTTTATTGCGACCGATGTTCGAACCGGCGCGGTGATTGGAAGTGTGATGGGTGTCGATCATGTGCGAGCGTTCGATGATCCCGAAAATGGATCGAGTCTTTGGTGTTTAGCCGTGGACCCTCAAACGTCGTGTCCAGGAGTGGGGGAGTTTTTAGTTCGGCATTTAGTTGAACATTATCAAGCGCGAGGTCGGTCTCATCTCGATCTTTCCGTGATGCATGATAATACCCAGGCCATCGCTCTGTACGACAAACTTGGATTTCATCAGTATTCCATGTTTTGTGTAAAACATAAGAACGCGATTAATGAGTCTCTTTTCACCGCTCATGGTCCGGAATGGGAACTTAATCCTTATGCTGAAATTATTGTTAAAGAAGCGTTGCGGCGAGGAATCGGTGTGGATGTGATCGACTCGGAAGCCGGTTACTTCGCGCTTACTCATGGTGGGCGATCCATCGTCTGCCGGGAATCTCTCTCAGAGTTGACGACGGCCGTTGCCATGAGCCGTTGCGACGATAAGCGTGTGACCCGACGGCTTCTCAAAAACGCCGAGTTGAGAGTCGCCGCCCAGCGATCCGTTGGATTAAAGAAAGATAACGATGCTTTTTTAAAACGTTTTAAGCGTATTGTCGTGAAGCCGGTCAGAGGAGAGCAGGGGGCCGGGGTTGTCGTCGATATTCGAACGCCCAAAGATTTGGATCAAGCGATTGAATATGCCTCATCCAAATATCATGAACTCCTATTAGAGGAATATATTGAAGGCGAAGATTTGCGGGTGATTGTGATCGACTATCAATATGTTGCGGCTGCTGTGAGAAAGCCTCCGGAAATCGTTGGAACGGGAAGAAATACCGTCGAGCAGCTCATTCAAAAGGCCAGCCGGCGTCGACAGGCAGCGACGGGCGGAGAAAGTACCATACCGATCGATGAGGAGACCAAGCGTTGTGTCCGTCAGTCAGGTTATCGGATGAAATCCATTTTGCCGGCGGGTGAAAACCTTTTGGTCCGACGGACGGCCAATCTTCATACGGGCGGAACTCTTCACGATGCCACGTCTCTTTTACATCCCGAGATTATCGAGGCCTGTGAGAAGGCATCCAAAGTGATTGGCATTCCCGTGGTCGGTTTCGACTTGATCGTTCCCGCGATTAATCAACCCGACTATGTTTTTATTGAAGCCAATGAACGGCCAGGTCTTGCGAATCATGAACCTCAGCCCACGGCCCAGCGCTTTATCGATATGCTATTTCCACACACTAAATTAAGACGGGTGGAATAAATGATGACAACAGCTTCGTCCCTTTCTCCGGATCTCAAGCGTCTCGTTCATGCGGCCGTTGAAACGTTAGGACAATGTATTCGGAGAACTTGGGGAGAGTCCGTCTATCGAAAAGTTGAGAATCTTCGAGGGGATATGAAGAGCCTTCGTTCTCAGTCTGACAGGTTGTCTTTAAAAATCTTAAGAAGGCATCTTCATTCTCTCGGAAAAGAATCAGGAGAGAATCAGTGGAAGATAGCACACTCTTTTTCTTTAATGCTTGAATTGATGAACACCTGCGAAAATGCCTATCGAACCTGGCGTCTTCGTGCCACTCCCCTGAGAGATCCGAAATTTGACCGAATGATTTATGTTTTTACGGCCCATCCAACGGAAGCTCGAAGCCCAGAAATGATGGTTATTTTTCAGGAGATTCATTCCCTTTTGTTAAAGGCATTTCAAACTCGATGGGAAGATGTCGAAAGCTCGGTGGATTACTGGATTCGGTTGGCGCTTCAGATCCCTATGGCACGTACTGAAAAGCCAGAGGTTCGGGATGAGGCCGAAACAATTTATAACTATTGTTTGAATGATCGTATTATTAAAGAACTTCTTCACCTTCGACGTGCTGGTGCCGAGGTCCGCTTTAGAACGTGGGTCGGTGGTGATAAAGACGGTCATCCCGGGGTTGACGATCGGACACTTTCTCAAAGCCTTCAACTTTCTAGAGCGCGTCTTTGCGAGATCGCCTTTGCAAAAGTTGAGGAGCTTCGAGGTCATTTGGCTCTTCTTCAAAAATCCTCTAAGCGGAATCGTTTTCTAAAGGCTTTAAATAGACTCAAGAAAGGAATTCGTCATCTGCAGAAAATTTCGATTCAAGATGGGGAAAGAGTTCTTGAGTTTCATCGAATTTTAAGGGCTTTAAAAACAAGTGCGAAAGACGTTGTTGATTCTGATCATTCGCCTCTTTCAGATCTGATTCTTCTTCTCGAACTTTTTCCAGCCCTGGTTGTCCCATTGGAGGTTCGGGAATCAGCCGAGTTCGTAAAACTTGCCGTCCGCAAGAGGGTTTTCGAAACTTCCATCGGTCGTATGCTTTATCGGCTTCATCGCTTCGCAGGTCGAGCGCCTGTTTACTGGTATGCGAGAGGGTTGGTCGTAAGCATGACAGAGTCTGAGGAAGATTTATGGGCGGCACAAAAACTTTTAAAGAAGGTTGGGTGTGAAAGGGAGCTGCCCATCGTTCCTCTTTTAGAAACAGAAAACGCTCTGGTTCATTGCGAGTCCTTGTTAAAGAAAGCCTTAACAAAGAAAAGCTTTCTTCGGGCCAGTCAACTCACTCAAAACCAATACCAAGAGGTGATGCTTGGCTATTCCGATTCTGCAAAAGAGTCGGGAACTCTTATGAGCCGTATTCTTATTTTTGAGGCCTTTCATAAAATTGAACGAACCCTTCGAT
>CAZSZT010000225.1:0-4065 GCA_964611175.1 uncultured Bacteriovoracaceae bacterium | reverse complement strand
TCTTTCATCTTACGGATGGATACCCCTATTGTTTTTCAGATCTTGAGAAAGCGCTGGCAAAAGCAATGGGGAGAAAAATCCCAAAGCGCGTCCCTTATAAGCTTGCGCGGCTCGGAGCTGTCTCTGGAGATATTCTCCAGCGCCTTTCGGGCCGTGATTTTCCTTTAAATTCTAAGGTTTTTAGAAATATGACCCATACTCTAACGTTTTCAGATGCTCGTGCTCGACGTGAACTTCAGTGGAAGCCCAGGCGCGTGATCGATCATATTCGAGAAATTCTTCAATAATGATTATTTTTTTAATTTCCTTTTTTGTTTCACTCCTTTCGGTTTGGATTTTGATTCGCGTATTTAATCGGTCGAGAATGATGGATCTTCCCAACGAGCGTTCTTCGCATCATATACCAACACCGCGAGGAGGCGGAATCGGTATTCTTTTGGGACTGGCTGTGGGATTAGGTATGGCCGAAGCAACCATATCTGTTCATCTCCCCTGGAGTCTTTATATCGGAAGTTTACTTGTTGCTGTTACCGGTTTTTTCGATGATCGGATTCGTTTATCTGCGGGGTTTAGATTTCTTTGTCAGTTTGTTGCTGCCGCTCTTGTCGTTTGGCAACTTTCGGGTCTTGATCGCCTTCCGTTCCCTGAACCTTTTCTTTTCGACCTCGGAGTATGGAGTATACCGCTCAGTTTATTTTGGATTCTTGCCGTGACCAATATTTTCAACTTTTTAGATGGAATTGACGGGCTGGCCGGAGTGCAGGCCTTTTTGGTGGGGCTCGGCCTTGTTCTCATTGGCGGATTATTTTCATTCGTCGAATTTGGTTACGCCATGATGGGCGCAAGCCTGGGGTTTCTTATCTGGAACTGGCATCCAGCTAAAATTTTTATGGGAGATGTTGGATCTTCAACTTTGGGATTTTTATTTTCCGCCCTTCCTTTTACAAAACCAGTGGGTTCGCGAGGTTACTTTCTTTTTATCATTTTCTTATTCTTATGGTTTTTTCTTTGTGATGGAATCTTTACCCTGTTTAGAAGATTCCTCAGACGAGAGCGATTTTGGACGGCTCACCGATCTCATCTTTATCAGCGCTTAACACAAACGGGACTCCCCCATGATGTTGTAACATCAGTGATCGGGTCGGCATCGTTTGCATTCATTGTTCTGACGAGTCTTTATGTTCGAGCCGAAATGCTCACCCACAATTGGGCGGTGCCCCTCTTCGGTTTATTTTTATTTGGTTCGTATTATCTGATGGTTCGTTTACGTGAAGGACTTGTTGATAGAATTTGAAAACATTTTCACTGTAATCATCAGCATTTAAATATTTTTCGGCCCACTTTCGAGCTCCGATTCCCAGGGATCGAAAATGTTCAATCTCTTTCGCCGCGTGTAAAAGCTGGGCACCCCAGGCCTCTGCATTTCCAGCGGGAAGAATTTCACCCGTCGTTCCTGGAGTGACGATCTCGGGGATTCCTCCAATATCGCTACCGATTACCGCACAACCCGACGCCATCGCTTCCATTCCAATATTCGGAAGGCCTTCCTTTAAACTTGGGATGAGAACAATGTCAAACGAACGCATCAGTTTAGGAATTTGATGCGGAGCCAATAGCCCTCCTAAAAAAACTCGATGGCCATATTGAAGTTTTTCGTGCCAATTTTTTGTTTCAGAAGAAATGGATTCCGGGCCAGCGACAAAAAGGTAAGCGTTTCGAGAATGAAGTTCCGATTCCACTTTTTGCCAGGCCTTAAGAAGAGTCATTCCTCCCTTTAAATTTTTTCCTTCTATATAATCTCTTTTGTTTCCGTAAGAGAACCCCCCCAGATATAAGAATTTTGGTCCGTGAATATCTTTTAGAAATCTTGCCTTCTCTCCATGAGGATGAAATTGATGCAGATTTACTCCACGATACAATACCGCAGAAGCCGGATGATCCGGATAAAGAGTTCTCAGCTTATCCTCAAGGTATTTGGAATTGCATAAAATTCCATCAAAATATTGGATATGCCCTTTGATCGGATACTTATCTTTTGTTTTCGGTAAAACGGAGTCGATGTCTATGCCTATGACCTGAGTGATATGGGGAATGCCAAATCGTTTAGACCACCGACTTCCGAGGATTCCATTTTGATGAGCTCCGATGGAATGAAGAATCTCCCCCTTTTTTAAAATATTTTCAACAATCTTTCTTGCAAAGCGATCGATAAGTAAAAGGCTCCACGTATAATTATGGGGAATCATCGGAGTTGAAATTCGATGGACGTGAATGCCGTCAATGGTTTCTTGTTCGAAAACTTTTCTTTTCAAACGCAGAGATCGCAAATGAATCACTTCCACATCGGCAAACTTTTTGAGGCCCTGAGCGAGACGAAAATTAAAGATACCCCGATGAGGGTTATCTTGTGACGGTACAGCGCCGAGCAAAATGATCTTACGAATGGCTTTCACTTACCCCTCTCAACCATTCTTCAAGAACCAGAATGGCCCATAGCAAATAAGAATGATCCAACCCCCGTTGATGTTCAATCATTATCTGTTGAAGCGCTTTTGGTTCAAATAGTTCACGCTCGCGGAGCGACTTTCCCAGAATTCGGTCTTCGAGAAGATCTTTCCAGTCTTTGCGACGAAGCCATTTCCCAACGGGTGCGACAAAACCTCTTTTGGGCCGGTCAATACATTCATGGGGAAGATGACGGCGAGCGATTTCTCGAAGTAATCCTTTGGGTTCTTTGTTTAAAAAGCGAATGGAATGAGGGATTTGCATCGCAAGCTCAAGAAGGTCTATGTCCAAAAAGGGTGAGCGAGCTTCTAAACTCACCGCCATACTTCCTAAGTCGATCTTGGGTAAATAATCATCGGCGAGAATCGTTAGAAGTTGGACGTCCATGACTTGGTTAAGTGTGCCCTGGCTTAAAAGCGCTTTAAACTGATGATGATAGTGATCGAAATGCTGATGATTTTTTAAACTCTCGTGAAATGCTGGATGAAACAGACTCTTTGCGGAAGGTCCTTGTCGTAAAAGTGTATAGTCATCAAAAAGAGATTCGACGGGAAGGCTCGCATATCGAATAAGGGTTCCGAGGCGTCGGATCGGAACAGGAGCTTTTCTCAAAATATTTGAAAAACGAAGCAAGGTCTTTTTTGAGATGCTCGGCAGAAAATTCTTAATTTTTTCGGCATGATAAATGCCCCACAAATGCGAATAACCCCCAAAGGCTTCGTCCCCGCCATCCCCCGTCAGAACGACTGTTACATACTGGCGAGCTAATTTTGAAATCGAAAAGACGTTGGCTGCCGAGGCATCCGCAAGAGGCTCGCCCATGGCCGCAACAAGATCTGAAAAGTCCTCTCTAAAGTTACCCGTGACGGGTAACTCGAAATGCTCTGTCTGGTAACGTTCAGCTACTTTTTTCGAATAAATACTTTCATCCCAACGAGGATCTTCTGTTTTTACAGAAAATGTTTTCACCTTTCCGATATTTTGAGAGGCAAAGGCCGTGATCAGACTTGAATCAACACCGCCCGAAAGAAGTAAGCCCAGTGGAACATCCGAAACGAGTCTCCGTTGAACAGATTTTCGGAGACAACTTTCAAGCTCCAAAATCCATTCAGAGGTCTTTTTCTTGTTATCGGCCTTAAAGCACGGCGCCCAAAATTTCCTTATTTGGATTTGCCCTTGTTCGTTAAGGCTCAAAAAATGTCCGGGTTGAAGTTTTTGAATTTCTTTAAAAATACTTTGTGGGCCAGGAATATAAAGGTTCCACAAAAGATCCTGAATAGCCGAAGGATTAATCGTTAAATTTTTAAAAATTCCTTTTTGTAGAGCGGGGATCGAAGAAGCAAAACAAAGTTGGTCGTTTTCGTAATGATAAAAAAGAGGCTTCTTTCCGAGAGGATCGCGGACTAAATGAATACTCCAGGAGGCTTTATCCAAAATACCGAAGGCATACATTCCACGGATTTTTTGAAGAAGTCTTTCGAGTCCCCAGGTTTTATAGCCCCACAGAAGAACTTCCGTATCGGTCTTCGAATGAAACCGGGCGCCCTGCGCTTCGAGTTC
>CAZSZT010000224.1:0-4070 GCA_964611175.1 uncultured Bacteriovoracaceae bacterium | reverse complement strand
CATCGGCTACTGAGAATCCAGGATTGGCATGGAATCCGCAATCGCCGCCGACTGTATTGAAGAGCCTTGCCGGCCATGAAGGTGAAGTAACCGAGGTTGTTTTTTCGTCACCATTTTCTCGGCTCTATTCTATTAGCTATGGAGATTACACCCTGAGAGCCTGGGATACCGAAATGGGGAGCGAACTCTTTTCCAAGAAACTTTCCGGCCGCCCAAAGGGACTCGTCATCACTCCCGATGGAAAATCCCTCATTACGGTCACCGTATACGGAAAAGTCGAACGCTGGCCGATTCAATTTGAATCTTTTGGAGAGCCAACATCTTTCGAAGGAGAAATCCGCCAGCCCATCCAGATGGACTTGAGCCCGAACGGCCAATGGCTCGGGATTACCTCTTTCGATGGCTCCCTTTCCATTTGGGATGTCGAAAAGATGAAGCTTCATAAAACCCTCAGCGAATCTGAAAAGATGCGGGGCCTCGATTTTTCTCCGGATTCCAAGAGCTTAGCGGCCGGAAGTATGACAAATGAGTTTTTGATTTGGGATATTCAAAGAGATGGTTTTTTTGGATCTAGAGATTCTTTTGTTATTCCTCAGGTGGATAAAAACTCCGATGTATGGAGCATCTCTTACAGCCCAGACGGAAAGTATCTCGCGACTGGCCATATGGATTCATCGATAACCATCTGGGACCTGAACGAAAAAAGAAATTTGCAGAACTTTTATGTGAAAGATGCATCCACCTTCTCCGTTCTTTTTAGCTCAGACTCAAAGAATCTATTAACGGCGCACCAAAATGGACGTATTTATTTTTGGGACGTTTCGACCGCCAAAAAACTTTGGGAACTTCAAGCCCATCAGGGAATGGTCCAAACAATCGCTCTTCATCCATTCGGCGACGGATTAGCTTCAGGCGGCGAAGATCATCTTATTCATCTTTGGAAATAAGAAATGCCAAACACCCTGTACCGCGCGACGATGGAACGGTCCGCCCTCGAAAGATTCTTACCTGGCACTTAAGTGCCCTGACCCCTCGAAAAAGTGTAAGTTTTTCTGGTATTTGGAGGGGGTGAGCAATTATGCTGCGTAAGATGAGGGGTTTGGGGTCGGCGGTTGTTAGCATTATTTTGGTATTGAGTCCAAGTCCGGGGCGGGCGGATGAGGTTTTTCAGCTTGAGCAGCTTCTGAATTATTTTTCGGCGAGTTGCCCGACACAGGGAGAATGGACACGAGCGGCGATCAATCAAGCGTCTCAGCTCATTTCCACACTTCAAAGTGTTCAAAATGATCCAGCTTGTCAAAGTCTCGCGGGAGCTGTTTCTCAACTGGGGCTTTTAAGTCAGCGAATTGCAGCTCTTGAAAATGATTTTAATCAAAGACAACTTTTTGGCTTAAAGAAAGAGCAAGAAACTCTCCTTCTTCAGCTTTCAAATACGAACGATCCCGTTGAAATATCCATCATTGAAAGTCAGTTGCGAGCGCTTCAAGTCGACATTGCGACCCTCGAAGGTTACCAAGATTTCAACGAAGATTATGCCTACCGAGATCGATCGAGCGCCTTAAGTAATCTTGTTCTCAATACGAATGTGATTTTGAACCAAGCCCTTGCCAATCAAAATTGCCTGATTAAAAACCCCTCTCTCTTAAGTGGACTCGCCTCTCTTGCGGGCTCGGTTTATGCACCGCTGGCAACATCTGGAATTTCATTAGCCATTTCCGCAGGTGTCGAACTTTTAGGAAGTATCATTGAATGGGCTCGAAAAAATGAAATCGCTAAAGAAATTGATCGAATCGCAGAGGGTATTGCGGCATCGGCTTATCAATGTGTTTTGGAGTCGCTATCGAATCAATGGTGCTCCGCTCAGGACGCCCTCCATGTGATTGATCTCAAAACTCGGGCACGAAATGTGAGCGATCCTCTATGGATCGGAGTCCGTCTTTTAGATCGAGAACTTCCTAATTTCTTGGAATGGCTTGAGCTCGTTCGATCGGGTGCGGACCCAACAAATCCCTATGAAGCCGAGCGACAAAACTCTGTTTTTAGACGGGAAGCGAGCATCAAGACAACCCGAGCGGCCGCCCTTGGAACGATCAATGAAAGTAAAATTCTTTTTGCAGGCTCCGAAACCAGCCTTCAAAAATGGGTCATTGAACGTTCGGCAATCCAAGATATTGTCGGACAAATTTATTATGGAAATCCTTACGGAAACCCCATGACGGATGTTTATGATACGTCCTATGCACCCTACTATCTTGTTGGCCTGCAAAAAAACGAAGTTCCCCAAGATTTGAATAACGGAATTATTAAGCCTTTTTCTCAGTTCGACCCCTTTACGGAATGGCCGGGTGGAGGATTCACCCCGGAATTGGACAACGTTATCAAACGGTTCGAACTCTGGGTCGCTGAAGGACAAAAAAAATTGGATGCGGAACGAGATGCGGCTTTCTTTCCGGATGTCCTTCAAGTTTTTGACGATGCCGTCACAGCGAAAACTTTCGGTTATCAAAAAGGGCTTTCTCCGATGACTTCGATTGAACGATTAATTCAATTCTTGCTCAATCAGATGCCAGATAAATTGGCGCCACCCACCCACCAACGGATTTATGAGGATACGATCCAACGTTTAAAAAATATTTTGGAACAGATCCAGGTATCCGAAAATCCATCAACGGAGGAGGAACTTAAAATGGCACTTCAGGCCATTTATCGAGAAATGCAACTGGATCACGGAACAAGTTTAATTTATGGACGTTTAAACCGCTCGATTCGTATCAGCTTAAGCGAACTGGTCTTGTCTGGAACGGGAGATCTTAGTCAACAGCAGGCCGCTCAATTCTTAGCCGCCGATGATATTGTTAATGAGCTTCAACGACATAGCCCGCGCGGAAATCTAAGTATGATTCGAATGGATATTTTTAATTCACAGAGAATCACCGAAAACACACTTGACCGAGTTTTTAGCGCGTTTGGAAAGGAAATCCGAATCATTTTGGAAAAAATATCGGAAAAGGCAACCAAAGAAAAAAATCTAAACGGAAAATATACCATTGGGCGCGCCCAATTTTGTTTTTCCCTCATGGCTATCCCTTCTTGGGCCCATTCGAATGATCGGAACGCAAAGACAACCCGCGCACTCTGTCTTGGCTCTCAAATCCCGTCACTCTTTATCGACGCCCCATCTTCGGCGATCCTCAATCGAAGCTTTCTTGAAGAGCCTTACGAAAAACGAACCTGCGAACTTCGAAATTTTTTTAGGCGAGAAAAAATTTACCAAGATTATGCAGATACGGATGACTCCGGAATTCCAAGCGATTTTACTGCACAACCCTGAAACGTTGATTTGTCACCGAAATCATCAATTTTCTTGAGCAAAGCGATTGAAGATCCTCCTCATCGTGGCTCACTAACAAAACTGGAATTTTTCGTTCCGAAAGTAGCTCCAACAGATCTTTTTTGATTTGATTTTTGAGTTCAGCATTGAGACCCGTAAAAGGCTCGTCAAGAAGAAGGAGTTCGGGCTTCGACAAAAGGGCTCTCAGCAAGGCCACTCGCTGTTTTTCACCTCCCGAAAGTTTTTCGACCGACCGATCAGCAAAATCTTTTAGGCCGAGTCTTGAGAGCCAAAAAAGAGATTCTTTTTCTCGTTCTCGCTTCGAAACGCCCTGCATTCTTAATCCAAAGCCTATATTTTCAAGAACATTCATCGTCGTAAAAAGCCCTAGATCCTGAAAAACAAATCCTATTCTTCTCTTCTCTGGAGGTAGATTCGAAATATCTCTTTCATTCAAAATAACTTTTCCTTCTTCCACTTCCTGCAACCCCGCAATCGCTCTCATGAGAGTTGTTTTTCCAGACCCACTCTCGCCACGAAGGCCAAGAATTTCAGGATTTCTAATTTCGAAATCCGCTTTGATTTCAAAGTCTGAAATTTTTATCCTCAATCCTTCGACTCGAAGGCTCACAAGGCAGCCTCCTTCTTGTTATCGAAGCTGAATTTTCCAAACCAAAATAAAGAGAGCATCAAAAGAAAACTCATGAGCAAAAGAACTGCCGACAGCGTTTGAGCCTCT
>CAZSZT010000223.1:0-4075 GCA_964611175.1 uncultured Bacteriovoracaceae bacterium | reverse complement strand
AATAATTTATGATTTGTTCTTCCGATAATCCAAGCGCTCTCAACAAGACCGTTGCCGGAAATTTACGGCGTCTGTCGATTCGAACATAAAGAAGATCTTTCGAATCAAATTCAAAATCCAACCAAGATCCACGGTAGGGAATCACGCGAGCCGTAAAAAACGCTCGACTTGTCGCACCCACGGCTTTGGCTTTATCACGATCGAAGAAAACGCCAGGAGATCGATGCAATTGACTGACCACAACGCGCTCGGTTCCATTGATCACAAAAGTCCCATTTGCAGTCATCAAAGGAATTTCGCCGAAATAAACTTCTTGCTCTTTTACATCCCGAATATTGAGAGGTTTCCCGTCGTCGTCCAATTCCCATAAAACAAGGCGAACGGTAACTTTAAGAGGAGCCGCATAAGTCATCCCTCGCGCACGGCACTCATTCACATCGTATTTAGGTTCTTCCAAAACATATTGAACGAATTCGAGTGACGCTGTCTCATTGAAGTCCTTAATGGGGAATACACTCTTAAAGACTCCCTGAAGTCCGATATCCTGACGCTTATCAGGATTATCCTCGGCTTGAAGAAATCGCCGATAAGATTCCTTCTGCATTTCGATCAAATTCGGAATATCCACAATCTTGGGGATGCGTCCGTACGTTCGACGGTGTCGATAATTGGGCCCCGAAAGTAAATTTAAATCTTGAGATGAATCTTTTTTGGCCATTGTTTTCTCCTGCCTTATTCAGCACAAACACTGAGAACCAAGTCGGCTCTCAACTCACATCATTTTAGAAGGGCAGCCTGCGCCTTCCGGGAATTGGATAAAAAACTGGCGAGTGTGAGGGAGAAGAGATCACCGTGCCTCCCCGCCAGGTTAAAAAACGGAAAATTAATTAGTCGACTTTGACTTTGGCGCCGACGGCTTCAAGTTCCTTCTTGAACTTGGCAACGTCATCCTTGCTTAAGCCTTCTTTGACAAGTTTCGGCGCGCCTTCCACAAGGTCTTTGGCTTCTTTCAAACCAAGTCCCGTTATGACTCGCACCACCTTGATGACATCAATTTTCTTATCTCCAGCCGCTTCTAAGTGCAGATTGAAAGCTGTCTTTTCTTCCGCAGCAGCAGCCGCCGCGCCAGCTCCACCTGCGGCCGCTACCGCAACTGGCGCCGCAGCGGAAACGCCGAATTTGGTCTCGAACTCTTTAACGAGTTCAGAGAGTTCCAAAACGCTCATATTGGAAATATAATTAACGACTTCTTCTTTTGTAATTGCCATGTCTCGCTCTCCAGAATGTACTATTAGTTAGATCTGTTTTTTCTTTAGTTAATGACGTTTAGTCAAATCTTATTTTGAAATTCTCATCCGCTCTTTTCTTCTTTTTGCCGCCGAATGGCCTCCAATAGGTAAACCCATTTTGACGGAACCCCATTCAAAACCCTTACAAAACCGGTGGGAACAGCCACGAGAGTCCCCAAAAGCTTCGCTAAGAGCTCATTTTTGGACGGAAGTTTTGCCAGAGCCTTTACTTCGGCCAGACTAATGACTTTGCCCTCAATCCATGCACTTTTGATCTTAAGGTTCTGATGATCTTCGGCAAACTTGGTAAGGCTTTTCGCGCTGGCAGCAACATCGCCCGTTGTGAAAGCCGCAGCGGTCATTTGATCAAAATGGGATTTGAGTCCCGAAAAATCTCGATCTTTAACATCTAAAGCCCTAAGGGCGAGACGATTTTTAACAACTTTAAGGTCCGTTGAGGACTTCTTAAGCTCAAATCTCAAGGCCGTCATTTCTTCAACCGTCAGCCCTCGATAATCCGCCAAAAAGACACCACTCGCCTTTCCCAAACTTTCTCTTAACTCTTCTGTACGCTCAGCTTTTTCTGCTCGATTCACCGCTTCTTACCTCTCTCAAAATTTTAGAAATTCCGTTGGGTCAATTTTAATACTTGGCCCCATACTCGATGAAACATAAAGGGAAAGAATATAG
Organism: uncultured Bacteriovoracaceae bacterium; assembly: GCA_964611175.1. Taxonomy (GTDB): domain Bacteria; phylum Bdellovibrionota; class UBA2394; order UBA2394; family UBA2394; genus CAZSZT01. The sequence goes on along the minus strand of CAZSZT010000223.1, from coordinate 2,096 downwards.
TGACCTTTCACGCTCGAAGGCTTGGCCTTAACGACTTGGTCCATCAGCGCTGTAAAATTCGCTGTTAATTTTTCTTTTCCAAAACTCAACTTACCGATCGCCACATGAAGAATTCCGGTTTTTTCAACACGATACTCCGCTCGCCCTTTTTTTAACTCCTGAACGGTTTTTGCCAAATCAAAAGTTACCGTTCCAACTTTTGGATTTGGCATCAATCCTTTGGGGCCCAAGACCTTACCAAGTTTACTGACGGTTCCCATCATATCGGGGGTGGCCACCACGGAAGTAAAGTCCTGCCAACCGCCAGAAATTTTTTCGACCAAATCTTCCGCGCCGACAAAATCCGCTCCGGCGGCTTCTGCTTCTTTGGCTTTTTCACCTTTTGCAAAAACAACGATCACGGATTTTTTTCCCAAACCATGCGGTAAAGTCACAGCCCCTCGAACCATTTGATCCGCTTGTTTAGGATCCACGCCCAAACGAATAGCGACGTCTACCGTTTCGTCGAATTTGGGCTTTACTGAAGAATCCACCAAAGTTTCGAAAGCTTTTGCATAAGGAAGCATGGTTTCACGCGCTGGAACGCTCTCTCGAATTTTTGAGAGAGCCGAGGCGTAACGTTTTCCTCGTTGAATTTTAACTTTTTCTATCTGACGAGTTGCTAATGCCATAAGTCACCTAATCCATTACCTCAACACCCATGCTTCGCGCGGTCCCACGAACCATCGATTCTGCCGCTTCGGAAGTATAACAGTTTAAATCGGCCATTTTTGTTTTTGCAATTTCCTTAACCTGAGCCGCCGTAACCTTACCCACTTTTAAACGATTGGGGGTTCCGGACCCGGATTCGATTTTCGCGGCTTGCTTCAAGAGAATGGAAGCCGGTGGACTCTTCATGATGAAGGTGAACGTGCGGTCATTATAGATACTGATAATGACCGGAATAATCGTGTCCCCTATTTTCTGAGTTTTCGCATTGAACTGCTTACAAAACTCCATGATGTTTACTCCGTGCTGTCCAAGCGCGGGACCAACCGGAGGCGCAGGATTTGCCTTGCCTGCGGGTATCTGTAGTTTCACATTTGCAACGATTTGTTTTGCCATAACGAATTACGCCTTTTCCACTTGTATGAAATCTAAATCAATAGGAGTCGATCGACCAAAAATGCTGACGAGAACTTTAAGGCGGCCCTTTTCTGGATTCACGTCATCCACGACTCCGTTGAAGTTCGCAAAAGGACCTTCTTTGACTCTCACGCTTTCACCCTTTTCAAACTCGATCTTAAGTTTGGGCTTCATTTTACCTTCTTTAATTTGCTGCGTGATGCGAAGGACTTCTTCTTCCGAAACAACTGGGGGATTCGTGGAATTTCCAACAAAACCGGTGATACGCGGAGTATTTTTTATCAAATGCCAAGTTTCGTTTGTGAGTTCCATTTTTACAAAAATATAGCCAGGAAAAAACTTCTTCGAACGGGCACGCTTCTCACCCTTTTTCATTTCAACAACTGTTTCTGCTGGAATAAGAATATCCTCAAATTTGTCTTCCATTTTGTGCTGACGAACGCGTTCAAGGAGAGCTTCTTTAGCCTTTCCTTCAAAGCCAGAATAAACGTGAACAATGTACCAATTCTTTGTCATGAGTCTCTCTTATAATAAAATTCGAAAAACAATACCCCAGATCCAGTCCATGACAAACAACATTAAGGTCGCAATTCCCACCATGATGGTCACAACCACCGTGGACGCTGAGGTTTCTTTGGGCGTTGGCCAAGTTGTCTTGCGAAGTTCCGCAAAAACATCGTCGATAAAATCGAGGGCCGTTTTGTTGACAGAAAGCGCGATAAAAAGGATTAAACCGACGATTGTTGCGATCGCCCCACCAACAATGGCCCAGGGATACCCCCAAAGAACATTGCAGCCACCAAACTTAAAAAGATCGGCAATGAGGCTAAGGGCTAGATAAAAAACATAGCCACAAAGAGCTGAAAAAATAAAAAACGATAAAATCGTAAATCTTCGGTTTTCCGTTTCCAATGGGGAACTCCTCGCAAAGTCGATTAAAACGCCCGCAAAAGACTTTTAGACTCAATATC
>CAZSZT010000222.1:0-4121 GCA_964611175.1 uncultured Bacteriovoracaceae bacterium | reverse complement strand
AATTGGGCAAAATCATTTGTTGGAACAAAACAGCAATTCGAAGCATTCGCGAAAAGAAATGGAGATAAGATTTTCGACCTACAATTTCATAAACGCCTCGCTCCCCGAAAGGGATGGAATATTCAAATAAACTCAAAACTTGAAGGTCCGTATGAGGCCAAACTTTCTCAAAGATTTGAAGATTCTTTAGAAGATGTTCGAGTCGTATCGGACTTATCACATTCGCGGATTGAACTTCCGGGGATGCGTGAAGGAAGGCGAGTGGATGAGCGAGGCCACATCCTGCGAGCTCTACGACAACTCCGGTCGGTAGGCCCATTGCCTTTCCCCATCCATGCAGGGTAAAGGTCACATTCGTTGCCAACTGAGCGAGCGGCGAACCTGTGGAAACAGAAGAATTCTTGCATAAGGTGTTCATGAACTCGTCTTCATTGGCAGACTGAAGATCATAAAGGATCTGGTCAATGGCCACCGGCTTTTCGTGATTTTTATGAAAATCTGGATTTTGAAAAGCTTCTTGAGCGTGGGAGTGCAGTCTCAGGTAAATACTTTCCGTTGCCGATACAACCTTTTCGGAGGAGCCCCTTTCATCCCAGAGGAGAGTGCCAATCTCATAACATTCCAAGCCTTGATTTCGAAGCGTTTCGGCAATTTGCATGGCGGAGTCGGTTCGCTTCATTCGAACCAGAATCCATAAATAGAGCTGGAGATCCTCTTTTTTATGATCCCGTGGAATTTTAAGAGAAACAATATTTCGTGCCCTTAAAAATTTAACCAGAAACTTTAATTTTTTGAAGAGGCGCGGTTTCGGACGAATGCGTTTTTCATTCAGAAAGAACTGCTCGCCTTTCATGAGAAGATCAACAGACGGAAAGTCAAAAACTTTCGCCCAATCCGAGGAGGTTCGAAAGAGTGGTGTCAAAGCTTTCTCAAAAATCTCATTCGAAGGTTCATGGATTTCGGTCGCTTTTAAAAAGGTGTAAAGGCACTGCAAAAAATCCGTGCCGAGAAGCTGTTTGGTCAGAAGAGTCCCTTTGTCCGAAGAAAAAATTTCCTCTGTTTGATTTGAAGCGACACTCATGATTGTTTAGAAATCCTTTTGAGTTGTTCGGCAAGTTCAGCGCTTTGAAATCTTACTTTGGCTTCTCGCGAAAGGAGTTCCTGGACTTCTGCAGCCTCTCGTAAATCCTTTTTCTGCACGAGGGCCTTCAGGCAAATTTCCCTTGCCTCAGGATATTTCGGCCAAAAAAAGAATTTTCGACCTGATATCCACGGCAGAAGCCATGGGATCATATTCCGTCGAAATGTTTTGAACGCCACTTCCATCCATCCCGAAGCGAGTTTGTTTTGAGCCGATGAATTCGAACCTGCCAGCCAAGCCGAAGATTGAAAAAGTGCTCCTAGGAATTCTTTCCAGGTCGCGGTCAATGCGGCCATCGATAATACATTCAACCAGACTTCTTTCGTCTCATCCGGTAGATTTCGATAAAGACTGACGGCTTGATCAGGTTCAAAGGTTAGGGATGGTAAATAATAAGAGGCTTGCTTGACAAGTTTTGGGTACGGAGAGCGAACGATACGTTTAATAAAATCATTTTTGTGATCCCAGTGAAGATCTCTAAAGCATGGAAAAACAGCCGCCAATCGATCTTCTCCCCATCCAAGAAAGATTTGGTCGAGGGGAAGATCTCTTTCAACAATGGTTTTCAAAAAATCCAAAAGACCTTCTTCATCCTTCGCCGAAAGATAAAAGTCAATGATGGCTGGAAATTGTTTCGGAGTGAGAAGTGGTAGAAGTTTTTTAGTCACCTTCGCCCGGGACGGATCTCTTAAGGAACTTATGAGTCTTTTTTGATTCGCGGGATTTGCGAGAGTGTCCGTAATCGATTTTTCCAATTTCTCTTTTAAATCTTTGAGTCTAGTTGGATCCAGATTTTTAAGCTCTTCAATGAGCAAATGAATAAGACTTGGTTGAAAGCGACTCACGACCGCTTGGCAAAGATTGAGAAGGATCTTTTCGGTATATTTTTTTGCGCCTAAATTTTCGGACTGAGAACTTTGCAAAAAGGATAGGGAGAGATTTAAAAGATTAAAGTCAACATGATTCGAATCAAAAGCGCTTAATTCGTTCGAGAGCAAACTCACCTCCTCCGCATTCAGTTGAAGCCCGGGAGGAAGGGCGGCATTTAGTTCAAGACTGTCTAAATGAGAGCGAACTTTCTTTAAATCACTGGCTTTAAGATTTTCGTGAGCGGATTTATCTCTCTGAACGCTTTCGCCATCGGGAAGATCCCATTCTTGATCACGATCATGCCATTTCACCGGCGCCTCCTCGGCGTCGTCTTTTTTTTCGTGTTTCAGTTGAGCTTCTAAATCGAGGAGAGAATTATAAATCCTCGTTCGAATATTTCGGGAAGGGGTTCTCCAGAGTGCTGTCGCCAAGTCTTTATTATTTCCTTCATCGAACTCAATGAGTGTTTGGCGAACGAGAAGACACCAGTCTTTCATATCAAGTGCCGTGAGATCTCTTAAGGCAATCAACGACTGAATGCCCTCACTGAAAAGGGAATAAAGTAAACTGGCCTCCGGCTTTTCTGTTGAAAACACAATTCGACGTTGGCAAAGAGCTTCGTGCATATTGAGGTCGTACTGAATGCGGCGGATATACTCGGAGGGATGGCGAAGGCTATCCTCCAAACTTTGTTGGATGAATTTTTCGTGGGATTCCAGGGGTTTAACTTCCTGGCCCTCATAGTATCCCATGACCCGGTAAAACTTCTCTAAATCCCGGTAGACGGCGATTTCTGGATCCCTCCGTAGCATAAAGAGTATTTTACCAATGCCAAGGGGGCTAAACACGGACTATTTGTGGACTTTGTTGAGCGCCCGCCCCAAATCGGTTATGGTTCGGAGCGATGCATTGCCCGTTTTGTAAACATCCCGAAACAAGTGTTATTGATTCTCGAGTGGCCAAGGAAGGTGTTGAAATACGGCGTCGACGCGAGTGTTTAAATTGCAAGCAACGATTCACGACGTATGAGCGTGCGGATGACGTTTTTCCGTGGGTGATTAAGAAGGATGGAAGGCGAGAAGCTTTTGATTCCCATAAGATAACGGCTGGCGTGATGCGTGCTTTGGAAAAGCGGCCGGTTAGTATCCATTCGGCGGAAGAGTTAGTGAGTGATGTCATCCAGGCCGTGGTCGGAAGGGGAGAAAAGGAGATTCCCAGTAGCGTTATTGGAGAGGAAATCATGAAGCGCCTTAAAACTTTGGACGAAGTGGCCTATGTCCGATTTGCCTCTGTTTATAGGCAATTTAAGGATATAAGCGATTTTATGTCGGAACTCAGCTCCCTTTTGACAAAAAGGACCGACAGGCCTAAAGAAGTCTGAACGAATTCGAGGTTAATTGAAAAATGGGCAACAGACGTCATGCGCGAGAAGCGGCTTTAGGATTTCTTTATCAGAAGGACCATCAGGTAGGATCGGTCACGGAGGATCCGGAAAAGTATATTGAGCACTTTAAAGTCCAGGAAGCCTTCCAAAGTTTTTTTAGAGAAATTATAACGGGGGTAATGGCCCATCAATCGACTTTGGATCGGGAAATCGAGGAAGTCGCCGAGCATTGGAAGCTCTATCGAATGGGGCGTGTGGATCGATCGATCCTGAGACTTGCTTCCTGGGAGTTAACGTACTGCTTGGAAACTCCGGCGAAAGTCATTCTCGATGAAGCCGTAGAACTTGCAAAAACCTACGGATCCCAAGATTCCGCTTCTTTTGTGAACGGTATTCTCGATCGCATTTCCAAAAAAGCTCGTTCTTCGGTCACAACCGATTCTCTGGCGGCAAAAGCCGGCTAGCATCGAGATCAATATACGTTTCTTAGGACAAGGTCATGAAACTACTTATGGCTTTGACACGCGTCATTCTCCCTTTGACGCCCTTCAGCGATCTTTAGTTTTAACCGATAATATTTATAGAGGATTTTCCCCGGGGACTGAATGCGAGAGCATTCAGCTGGTTACGTGAGTTGATGGTCAAGAGGAGTAGTCGTCCCAACAGCTCTCCCCGGGGAGAAAACTGAATGGAAAAAATGAAAAATAGAAACGAGCCAAAACCAAA
>CAZSZT010000221.1:0-4132 GCA_964611175.1 uncultured Bacteriovoracaceae bacterium | reverse complement strand
CCGGCAAGCCCTTTCGATGTCGAAGACCGCGGTAAGTATTGAGATCCATTAAACGCTTAATATTCAAACTGACTTGTCGACGAAGATCGCCTTCAACTCGCAGATTTTTTTCAATGTATTCCCTGATTCGATTCACATCCCCGTCGGGAACATCTTTGGCTTTCGTGGTGCCATCAATTCCAAGTTCGTCGCAAATATTTTTCGCGGTGACTCGGCCAATTCCGTAAAGATAGGTGAGCGCAATTTCAATTCTTTTATTTCCGGGCAAATCAATTCCAGCAATACGAGCCATTTTTTAGAAATCCTTTATTTATTTCTGTCGCTGTTTGTGGCGTTTGTTTTCACAAATAATTCGTAGTACGCCGTGACGTTTTACGATCTTGCATTTTTCACATCGTTTTTTTACTGAACTTTGGACCTTCATTTGAAAACTCCGCTAATCTAACTGGCGCAACCGCCAAAAGCAAACATTTAACTTGACAAGAAATAAGCTCCGCTTCCCTCATTGTCAAAGTTCGAAACATACTATCTGTATACGACCCGTCAAGCTGAGAGAACCCTAGGTCCGTTCTTTTGTATAGCGATCGTATGCTCAAAATGGGCCGAAATGGACCCATCCATCGTTACCACCGTCCAGCCATCCTCTAGAACCCTTACGTTACGTTTTCCCATATTAATCATGGGTTCTATACAAATAACCATACCTTCCTTTAGTTTGGGCCCCCTTTCCCCCGTATCATAATGAGGGATGGGGGGATCTTCATGGGGTTTGGTTCCAATTCCATGTCCAACGTATTCTTCGACGATCCCAAAACGCTTAGGTTTTATATGCGCCTCAATCGCCCGTGATATGTCCTGCACGGCGCCACCGGTTCGAACGGCATCGATACCCTTTTGAAGAGCCTCCCGAGTCGCTGTAATCAGATCGGCTAATCTTCCTGCGGGCGTAAAGCCGACGGGAATGGTTCTCGCAGAATCGCCAAAATATCCCTGCCAATTCACCCCATAGTCAATTCCAATGACATCGCCTTCCTTTAAGATCTTATCTTTACGCGGAATTCCATGAACCACCTCTTCGTTCACGGAGGTACAAAGACAAGCCGGAAACCCTCGATAGCCTTTGAAAGCTGGCTTTCCCCCTAATTCCAGAGTTGTCATTTCCGCAATTTTATCAAGCTCCCAGGTTGAAATACCCGGCCGAATGGCAGCCTCAACCGCGTCCAAACTCTTTTTTACGATCTGAGAAGCCTGAAAGATCTTCTCGATCTCTTCCTCATTTCTTAAAATGATCATCCGGCTCTCGACTCGAATAATTTTTTTAGAATTCCTGTTATTTTATCCACCGAAAGGGCGCCGTTAATTTTTTCAAATCGACCCTCACTTTTAAAGTAATCGACAAGAACGGAGGTTTCTTTTTCAAAAACCTCAAGACGCTTCACCACCGTTTCTTCGGCATCGTCTTTTCGTTGAACGAGTGGTGAATACCCACATTTATCGCAGGTCATCGCTTTTTTGGGAGGATTAAGATCTTTATGAAAAACATTTCCGCATTTCGGGCATGTTAAGCGTCCCGTCAAACGCGAAACGAGTTCCTTTTTATCCACGTCAATATAAATCACGGTGGGCTGAGAAATGCTGAGATCTCTTAAAATTTTCTTTAGGGTTTCTGCTTGGGCAACCGTTCGCGGGTATCCATCTAAGATAAAACCACGCTTCACATCGTCCATAGAAAATCGTTGTCGAACGACGGAACTAATCAATTCGTCGCTTACATATTTACCAGAGGCTAAAATCTCTTTTACTTGAAGACCGAGCTTCGAACCTTTATCGACTTCCGTTCGGAGCATATCTCCCGTCGAAATATGAGGAATCGAATAGAACTCTTGAAGACGTTTCGCTTGCGTTCCTTTGCCGCTACCAGGGGCCCCCATTAATATGAAACCAAGGGAACCCACCCCTTAACCTTCCGATCGCGCTTTGAATCGTCGAGTTTTGGATCGATCTCCAAGAAAGCCCTCGTACTGTTGGGCCATAAGATGGGCTTGAACTTGTTCCGCAAAATTCATCGCGACACCAACAACGATAAGAATCGATGTTCCTCCCAAATAAATTCCCTCATGCTGAAAGAAAAACGGAGTCAAACAAACAACCGTGATATAAACGGCACCGCAGGTTGTAAGACGAGTAATGACACGATCGATGTATTCCGCCGTATTTTTTCCAGGACGAATGCCTGGAACAAAACCGCCTGATTTTTTTACATTCTCAGCGACATCGTCGGGATTGAATTGAATGGCCGTATAGAAATAGCAGAAAAAGACGATTCCGATCACATAGAGGACTGCATAGATCCATGTACCCGGAGAAAACCATAACGCCATTTCTGACAACTGCGGAAATCGAGTCTTAAGAAATTGAGCGATCGTTCCCGGAAATAATAAAATAGAAGAAGCAAAAATGGGCGGGATCACTCCGGCCATATTAATTTTTAAAGGTAAGAATTGCATACTCGCCCCGTACATCTTTCGACCGACGACCCGTTTTGCATGATGAACGGGAATTCTTCGCTGTGCTCTTTCAAAAAAGACGATAAAAGCAATAGCGGCGATAGATAAAACTAAAAGACCAAAAGTCGACCCCCCGGTAAGTTCCCCATTTTGGAATTGTTCCCAAACATTTCGAATGGCGTTCGGAAAGCCAGAAATAATACTCGCAAAAATAATCATCGACGCTCCGTTTCCAATTCCGCGCTGACTGATTTGCTCACCGAGCCACATGATAAAACAAGTTCCCGCCGTTAACGTCACCATCGTTAAAATTTTAAAAACCATTCCCGGACTTTCAACAATCGGGGTTCCGCCAGGACTTTGTTCCAACCAAGACGCGATTCCGTAACCTTGAATGATCGACAAAACAATCGTTCCATATCGGGTGTATTGATTAATCTTTTTTCGACCAAGCTCGCCTTCTTTTTGAAGAGCGGAGAGCTTTTCACTTACAACCGTTAAAAGACTGAAAATAATCGAGCTACTGATATAGGGCATGATCCCCAATGCAAATACTGAAAATCTTTCAAGAGCCCCTCCCGAAAAGGCGTTAAACAATCCAAAGATATTGGCCGATTCGCTCAAAAAATCCGAAAGAGCTTTAGAATTTACCCCTGGCGTGGGAACAAAAACTCCCATTCGATAAACCGCGAGAAGACCAAATGTAATCCAAAGCTTCTTAACCAATTCAGGAGCCTTGGCTGTACTGACGAGATTTCCGTTCAACTTACAACCTCCGCACTTGCCGCAAAAAAAGATTCTTTTTCGGCGAAGTTATTTCGATGCCGTCCCTGCCACTTTTTTCAAAACTTCCACGCTTCCCTTGGCCGCTTCGATCGCGGATTTTGCAGAAGCCGAAAAAGCATGTGCACGAACTGTCAATTTTTTTGAAAGTTTACCACCACCCAAAATCTTAAGAGGACGCCCCTGACCTTTCACGAAACCCTTCTGAAGGCAAACACTTGGGTTCACATCGGTTCCGTCGGGAAAGCGTTCTAAATCAGATAAATTCAAAATATTAAATTCCACCAGATTCGGTTTTGTGAATCCCCATTTGGGAGAACGTCTATGAAGAGGCATCTGACCGCCCTCAAAACCAACACGAATATGCGGGGAACTGCGCGATTTTTGTCCCTTATGCCCCTTGCCCGATGTTCCCCCATGGCCGGATCCGTCTCCTCGGCCGACTCGTTTTCTCGATTTTTTGGCACCGATCTGAGGTGCCAGTTTTGCCATGATCGACATAAATATTCCTTATCCTAAGCGATAACCTTTTCCACGACCGATTTTCGTCGAAGGTATCGTCTTTGATTCATCCACCCGCTCGGCACAAATTAAATGCTGAACTTTATTCAGCATCCCTCGCACGGCAGTGGTGTCTTTTCTTAAAATTCTGCTTCCAACTCCGCGAACACCAAGAGCCTTCAAAGTCGCACGCTGTTTGGGATCCGATTGGGTCGCAGCTTTTGTTTGCTTAATTAAAACGGCCTTACCCATGATTCATCCTTCGTTATAAAGCTTGCTGAAGAACCATTTTTCGAACTTCAGGATTTCTCAATTTTTCTAAAGCATTGAGCGTCGCTCTC
>CAZSZT010000220.1:0-4134 GCA_964611175.1 uncultured Bacteriovoracaceae bacterium | reverse complement strand
AATAAACCTAAGGGAGTTCTTCATACAACCGGAGGGTATTTAGTTTGGGTTTCGCTGACTCACGAATATGTTTTCGATTATCAGGATAAGGATATTTACTGGTGTACCGCGGATGTCGGTTGGGTCACCGGGCATTCGTATATGGTGTATGGTCCTCTGGCAAATGCGGCGACGTCTTTGGTTTTCGAGGGAGTTCCGAATTACCCAACAAGCTCTCGTTTTTGGGAGGTCATTGATAAACATCAGGTGAGCATTTTCTATACAGCACCCACCGCGATTCGAGCGCTTATGCGAGAGGGCGAGGCTCCTGTGAAGAAGACGTCCAGAAAATCTTTGAGACTCTTAGGAACAGTCGGTGAGCCGATCAATCCGGAGGCTTGGCTTTGGTACCATCGAGTTGTTGGGGATAATCGTTGCCCAATTGTCGATACTTGGTGGCAAACCGAAACGGGTGGGATTTTGATTTCTCCTCTTCCGGGGGCGACCGCGTTGAAGCCGGGTTCCGCGACAAAACCATTATTTGGGGTGAAACCCATGATCGTCGACAATGACGGCAAAGAGTTGAAAGGGGCTTGTCAGGGGAATCTTTGTTTAACGGATTCATGGCCTGGACAAATGAGAACGATATACAAGGACCATGAACGTTTTATACAAACCTACTTTTCAACGTATCCCGGAAAATATTTTACGGGTGATGGATGCCGTCGAGATGAGAATGGATATTATTGGATCACGGGTCGAGTGGATGATGTCTTAAATGTTTCCGGACACCGATTAGGTACGGCCGAAGTAGAAAGTGCTTTGGTAGCGAACTCCAAGGTGAGCGAAGCCGCTGTTGTCGGATGCCCTCATCCCATTAAAGGACAAGGCATTTATGCTTTTGTCACTTTAAAAACCGGAATTCAAGCTTCGGATCAACTGAAACAGGAACTCGTTCAAACGGTTCGTTCGGAGATTGGGCCTATTGCGAGCCCCGATCTGATTCAATGGGCCCCGGGGCTTCCGAAAACTCGATCTGGAAAGATCATGAGACGAATTCTCAGAAAGATCGCCGAAAATCAGCCGGACCAGCTTGGAGACACCTCCACTTTGGCGGATCCGAATGTGGTCAAAGAGCTTGTGCAGAATCGATTGTCGGTGGAATAAATGGCATGGGCCCGCCCCCGAAAGGGTAGTTCCGACTTCATCGAAGAGATCGAAAAACATCATCCGAAAATATCGAGTTTCAGTTCTATGGGATTAGTGGGAGGACTACTTCCCGGGCGAATTGTTACTTCCACCGCCAGGTTCTCCAATTATTGTGAGCCATAGTTCGGTGCCGAGGCCCCAGATGCCACCGGAGGCAAGTGTAAACCAAAGAGTGTTTTTTCCGAGATCGGCTCCTAGCATTCCTTTGTTCATCATGAGGGGATAAACCACAAACAAATGAATGGCCGATGGAATTAAACTGAGAAGAATTCCCCGAATGAATGGAAGACGTTTAAAAAAAGGCAAAAGAAATAGAAATCCTCCAAGGCCTCCTAAAGTTACACGAGAGGAAAGCCATGCAGCACCAAACGGAGGATGAAGATCTATCTCCCAGCGATCGAACCAGTGATAGGTCACGCAAAACCAAGTTACAAAACAGGCAATGAGAGCGCCGAAACTTCCTGACGCGTAAGTGGCAGATAATTTTTTGGCAAGGGCCTTCATTCAAATACTTTGGCCAGAATTCTTACACGATGCAAGAATTCATAAAATCTAAACCATTGTTCATCTGAACTTCATCACTCCTTAATTAAAAACCGAGTCCACTGCGTTAAGATCAAGGCAGATGATTCTAGGAGACTTTCATATTCACTCTAATTTTAGTGATGGAAGGTTCTCCATTCCAGAAATCGTCGACCTATTTGGGGGGAGGGGATTTGGGGCTATTGCAATTACAGACCACCTTTGCGAAGAACGCCTTTATGGGGAAAAGCGGCACGATATTTGGGAAAAACTCTCACTCGCGCAAACTTTCCTCTTTATCAAGAGATTTTAAAATCAGAAACGGTGAGAGCCTGGGAACAATATAGTATGGTCTTGATACCTGACTCGACAACCAGATTCCCCATTTACCTGGCACTTAAGTGCCCTGACCCCTGGAAAAAGTGATGTAATTTCATAAAGATAAAGGGGGTGCTCACAAAAATTGTTCTCGGAAAAAATATAGGAAAGGAGAAAACCAAACTCTAAAAATTTGGTTTTCTCCTCCTAAAATTAACTAAAAAGCGGCCCGAGCTTTCTGTTCGTGTGTTGCGGACTGGGAGCCTGTTGCGTTTGTGTTTTTGCTGATTCTCATTCCGTAGAACGATCGGCCCACAAAGAAGAGACCGATGATGAAGAAAATCACACCAAGAGTGCGAGCAACGCTTACTCCCGCCTCGACCGCAATTTCGACGGCTAATAAACCAAAGAGGGTCGTGAACTTAATAATCTGGTTCAAAGCCACAGAAGATGTATCTTTGAATGGATCTCCAACGGTATCTCCGACCACCGTTGCCGCATGAAGAGGAGTCCCTTTTTCTTTCAGATCCACTTCAACCACTTTCTTGGCATTATCCCAAGCGCCACCGGCATTCGCCATAAACATGGCTTGGAAAAGTCCAAAGACCGCGATGGAGATCAGATAACTGGCAAAGAAAGTGGGATCAAAACACGCAAACGCTAAGGTGAACGAGAAGATCACACCAAAGATATTGATCATTCCGGCTTGAGCATACTGCGTACAAATTTTGACGACTTCTTTTGATGTTTCCACAGAGGCTTTGGCGGCCGTATCCAATCGAATATTTTTCTTAATGAATTCGACAGCTCGGTAAGCCCCCGTCGTCACCGCCTGAATGGATGCCCCGGTGAACCAATAAATCACGGCGCCTCCGCAAATAAGGCCCAACAAAACTCGCGGATCCAAGAGATCAAGCTTAAGGTTCATCAAAAGGATGATCGAAAAAATCATGGTGGTTGCTCCGATGACGGCGGTTCCAATTAAAACGGGTTTTGCTGTAGCCTTAAAGGTATTTCCTGCCGAATCATTTTCTTCGAGAAGATGTTTTCCTTTTTCAAAATCAGGTTTGAATTTGAATTGGCTTTGAATCTCGTTTGAAATATTTGGAAGACTTTCGATTTGAGAAAGTTCAAAGACGGATTGAGCGTTATCCGTCACAGGACCATAACTATCCACGGCAATGGTTACCGGCCCCATTCCAAGCATCCCAAAGGCCACCAATCCAAAGGCAAAAACGGTTGGATAGACCATATAAGCATCTAAGCCCAATTGAGAAGTCAAATAGGCAATGAACATCAAACCAACAATGACGATTCCCTTCCAGAACGCTGAAAAATTTCCAGCAACCAATCCAGAAAGAATGGTTAGCGAAGCTCCGCCTTCACGAGAGGCCGAAACAACTTCAGCCACATGTTTCGATTTGGCAGAGGTAAATATTTTCGTTAGCTCCGGAATGATCGCGGCAGATAAAGTTCCGCAGCTAATAATTGTTGAAAGCTTCCACCAAAGACCTTCGGGCATATCTCCCAATAAGATACGGCTTACCGTATAGGTAATCACAATCGATACAATCGATGTAATCCAAACTAAACTCGTCAGCGGGACTTCAAAGTCAAAATGCGATTTCGTTCCAAATAGGGATCTAGAAATGCCTTGGTTAATCCAGTAGGAGCCAAGAGAGGTCGCTATCATCAGGATACGCATTGCAAATAACCAAACGATGAGTTTAGCCTGAATCGCGGCCCCACCTTCCGTTAAAATGTGGCGTCCGTCGGGGCCCATCACCATTCCAACTGCCAAAACGATGAAGCTAATGAGAGCGACACCGGTCACTCCATAGGTTTCAAAACCGTCAGCGGTTGGGCCAACCGAATCTCCAGCGTTATCACCCGTACAGTCAGCAATAACCCCGGGATTTCGGGCGTCATCCTCTTTAATATTAAAAACAATTTTCATAAGGTCCGAACCAATATCGGCAATTTTCGTGAAGATCCCTCCGCAGATACGAAGAGCAGAAGCGCCGAGGGATTCACCAATTGCAAATCCAACAAAACAGGCTCCGGCTGATTCGCCCGGCACCCAAAGAAGAATGGCAATCATCATCA
>CAZSZT010000219.1:0-4136 GCA_964611175.1 uncultured Bacteriovoracaceae bacterium | reverse complement strand
GGTGGACTGACCGCCAACGCTGCGGTCGTCGGCAGAGGAATGGGAAATTGTTGTTTTGTGGGCTGATCGGTTATTCATGTTTATGAAGATCAAAAAAAGGCGGAGGCTTTTGGCATTCATTTTGAAGAAGGTCAATCGATCACACTGAATGGCTCGACGGGGGATGTGTATTTGGGAGAACTTCCGACAGAACCCGTAACCTGGGGAGCGACGGCTCAGAAATTTTTTGAATGGGCGGATGCCGCGTCGAATCTGCCGGTATTGGCCAACGCCGACACTCCGGATCAAGCGAGACTCGCGCTTTCGTTGGGGGCTCGCGGAATCGGCCTCTGTCGAACCGAGCATATGTTTTTCGAGAAAGATCGAATTCGTAAATTTCGTTTGATGATTCTTTCGGAGCAGGAAGAGCGCTCTCGATTTGCCGAAGAACTTCTTCAGTTTCAGCAACATGATTTCGTCGAAATTCTAAAAGTCATGGATGGATTTTCGGTTTGTATTAGACTTTTAGACCCTCCTCTTCATGAATTTCTTCCGAAGCTCGAGGATGAAGCGGAGTTGGAAGCCTTGGCTAAAGAGCTTTCGATTTCTCTTCCTCGGCTTCAATCGAGAATTCAGCAGCTTCACGAAACAAACCCCATGCTGGGACATCGAGGTTGTCGACTCGGCGTGACCTTTCCCGAAATCTATGAGATTCAAATTCGAGCTCTTGCTGAAGCTTTGTCGGAAATTGTTCAAGAGGGAATGAAGACTCAGCTGAAGATCATGATTCCCCTGACGATGTCGGCAAAGGAACTCGGGTATCTGCTAGAATCTTTGAAGGCCCCGTACCTTAAAAGCTTGCAGAATAGGCTTGGCTCTGAAAATGCCATGCTTAAAATTTGTCAGAAGCTCACGAAATGGGGAACGATGATCGAACTTCCAAGAGCGTGTTTAGTGGCAAGCGAAATCGGCCGTCTTGTCGATTTCATTTCGTTTGGAACGAATGATCTGACTCAAACGACGTTCGGTATTTCTCGGGACGATGCCGCGAAATTTATTCCGGCCTATATCGAAAAGGGCCTTATGGCGAAGGATCCCTTTGAAAGTTTGGATATCGAGGGATTGGGTCAACTGATTCAAATAGCGGTGGAAACGGGGCGACGTGCCAATTCCAAATTAGAAGTGGGAATCTGCGGCGAGCACGGTGGTGACCCGGAAAGCATAAGATTTTTCCGGCGGTTGAAGTTCAATACGGTAAGCTGCTCTCCTTTTCGGGTGCCGATTGCACGTTTAGCAGGAGCCCAAGCCGAGATCGAGGCTTCTGGAAAACTGAGAAAGTCAGGAAAGAAAAGAGATTGAGTTTTATTTGTAAAAATCCGTCTTTATTTATTTTTTTAAGTCTTTTTCTCTTTGGTCTTAATGGCTGCGAAGGAGATTTTGCTGGAAAGCGACCTTACGATATTGTTTCATTGAACAATCCGTATGAGATGAAAATCGTCCGTGTTGGCGGAACGACTTATTTAGCCCTATTAAATTCAGACGCTAAAAATATAAAACGAACGGGTAGTTTACAGTTCTATTCGCTGACGAATCCGGCTGCCCCTGTTTTGGTGGAATCGTTAACCGTTGAGCTTCCAAGTAATGTTGGCGATTTTATCATTTACGGAGATTCGCTTTATATCGCGGAGCGTAATACGGCCAAAATTTTGGTGTATGACTATGTGTCGGGTGTTTTTAGTCCCCGGTTGTCGGGCGGCAAAGGCGTGAGCATTCAAATGCCCGCAAATCCTCAGCGGCTTGGCGTTTTTGTGCGAACGGGGGACGGGGTTTCTCTATTGGCGGTTGTTTGCCAGTCGGCAGGAACGATTGTTTTTGTTCGGTTGGATACTTTGGCGTATGTCACGTCTCCGGAAACGACGGCCGAAACTTCAGATGTTCGATTAACCAATGGAATTCGAGGGGCCGGATTTAATTTAATTCCAAGGCAAGTGGAACAAGCGAACATCGATGACCCCCTTTATATAGGAGGTGGGGAGGCCTTAGGTGGGGGGATCAACGGAATCGAATATTTAGGAGGGACGTATCAAACCATTGTGACGGCTTCTTTTATGAATAGTGCAATCTTTGGTTATCGATTCTCCACCTTTGAGAATGCGAGCAATTTTGCGTGGAATTTCCAATCGGCACGAGATGGCTATACAGAGAACAGTACCGTGTATCCGGGAACGGGACAAAATGGTTTTCGTGGCCTTGTTTCAGATGCCGCTCATAATGTGTATGCGACTAATCGTTCCAATGATCGGGTCATCGTGATGAGTCGTGCGGATTTTGAAACCGATAAAAGCGGAGTTCGGAATACCCGTGGTTATCCTATTGATGGAGAGGGCGGAAAATTCATCGATGTTGTTTTCGATGATGATCTTACCGATACAACCTTTCCACGTCTTGGCGATTTGGTCGTCAATAATTCCCGGGAAGACTTAGAGGCCGGACTTGTCGTGGATGGAACGGCGGCGACCCTGGCTTGGGTTTTGGGGACAGGAGTAAGTAAAGTTTATCGGATTGATTTAAGTGTGCCGAGTGTCACGCATACATCGGTGCAACTCGGAAGTCTTCCTCAGCGTATTCTTTATTATTCAGCGGCCAATCGATTGTATGTTGCCAATACGATCAGCCACAGTGTCAGTATTTTGGATGCCGATGATTTGAGCGTTTTGAATACGCTTCAAAATTAAGTTCGATGACCTCTTCGGCTTCTGAAATTCACATCGTTTTGGTGCACCCGCAGATCCCGGATAATGTTGGAAATATTACGCGAACGGCATTGGCGATGGGTGCTCATCTACATCTCGTTGGGCCTTTCGGATTTATCTTAGATACGCGACGTCTAGACCGAACATCGGTGGGTTATTGGGACGAGCTAAAGCCTAGGATCTATGCGGACGACGCGCATTTCTGGAGGGACTTTCCGCGTTCAGAACAAACTCATTTTTATTGGGTAACAAAGTTTGGGGAGCAAGATTACGACACTATTTCTTATGCCGTTCGATCCGTGCTTCTCTTTGGGAGCGAGGACAAAGGCGTGCCAGAAATCTTTTGGGATTTCAAGGCCTTACCCCCGATTGTTTCTTGTCGTATTCCTATGCTAAAGGTACGATGTCTTAATTTGGCGACATCGGTGGGCATTGTGGGGTACGAGGTCCTCCGCCAGCATCGAAGGCAGAAACATACGTAATAGGAAAGACTTATAAGGTAAGTAGGCCGGGGAATGAAAATTAAATCTCTCCAAATGCAAGGGTTTAAATCCTTTGCGGATCGAACGGAATTGAGATTTGACCACAAGGTGGTGGGCGTCGTAGGCCCCAACGGCTGTGGAAAATCTAATATTGTCGATGCCATTCGGTGGGCGATGGGTGAGCAGTCGGCCAAGGGTCTTCGTGGAACGGAAATGGCCGATGTCATTTTCAGTGGTACAGCCACTCGGAAAAAAGCCAATTTCGCAGAAGTGAGCCTTCTCTTTGATAACTCGGATAAATTGGCACCGGCGCCTTATACGGATTGTGCTGAAGTTATGATTACTCGCCGACTCTATCGAAGCGGCGAAAGTGAATATCTTATTAATAATGTTACGGTTCGGTTGAAGGATATTACCGATCTCTTTTTGGGAACGGGCTCCTCGGCCCGTGCTTATTCGATTGTCGCACAAGGAAAAGTGGACCAAATTGTTTTAGCCAAACCCGAAGATCGCCGATTTTTACTCGAGGAAGCTGCGGGTGTTGCGAAATATAAGTCGCGGAAATTATCGGCTGAACGAAAAATGGAAGCCACTCGCACGAATCTTTCTCGGGTGGACGATATCATTAAGGAATTGGAACGAAACTCTCGATATCTTGAGCGCCAAGTGGATCGAGCGGAGCAATTTCGAAAACTTCAGGGGGATTTGAGGCGTCTGGATGAACAAATCATTGGCGTTAAGATTAAAAAACTCGACCAACTGGCTCATGAAAATCAAACAAGCCTCGAAATGAAGCAGCAAGAATATGAAAAGATAGCGACAGAGTTTGCTCGTTTAGAATCCGACCTTGAAAGCGGACGTTTGAAAGCTCTTCATCACGAAAAACTATCGACTTCCGAATATGAAGAACTGATTCGCGTTA
>CAZSZT010000218.1:0-4143 GCA_964611175.1 uncultured Bacteriovoracaceae bacterium | reverse complement strand
GCGACTTTCGGTTAAGTCTAAAATTAAGTTTGCTTAAGGTGGTGGCAAATGGGTCCTTTTAGGGCCCATTTTAGTTTGGGCCACATAAAAATGCGTGAAATATTTTAGAACTTGAAACCTTAGAAAATTCAAATCGGAGATGAGAGAGATATGTTTGAGAATCTCAAAAATGTCATAGAACAAGTTGGAAAAGATGAAGGGATTGACAAGAAAATCCTTATCGAAGCCTTGGAAGATGCCATGTTGACGGTCGCCCGAAAGCATTTTGGTTTCGCTCGCGATATCGAGGCGAAATATAATGAGCAAACAGGCGAAATTGAACTTCATGAATTTAAAACGGTCGTTTCGGATCTTTTTGACGATGAAATTGAAATTTCTCTCGTTGAAGCTCAAAAACTCGATCCGGACGTTCAAGAAGGCGATTCCATGGGCTTTAAAATGGACGCCGGTCATTTAGGGCGAATCGCCGCTCAGTCGGCTAAACAAGTGATTATTCAAAAGGTTCGTGAAGCCAAAAAGGATATCGTCTTTAAAGAATACGCGAATCGAAAGGGAGAGGTCGTTACTGGGATTGTCCGAAAAGTGGAAAGGGGTGATATTATAGTCGACCTGGGTCGAACCGAAGCCATCGTCCCTCGTCGCGAACAAATACCCAATGAGATTTATAAACCTGGAGATCGTATTCAAGGCGTGATTACTGAAGTTCACGATATTGCTCGAGGGCCTCAAATTGTTATTTCTCGGGCGGATGAAAGTTATTTGGTCAAGCTTTTTGAAATGGAAGTTCCTGAAATTTACGAAGGTATTGTTTCCATCAAAGCTGCCGCAAGAGAACCTGGAATTCGAGCCAAAATTGCGGTGAGTTCAAAGGATTCGGACGTGGATCCCGTCGGGGCTTGCGTGGGAATGAAAGGGAGTCGAGTTCAAAGTGTTGTGAGCAATTTACGAGGAGAGAAAATCGACATCGTTCCTTGGGAGGAGGACCCCATTCGATTTGTTTGCAATGCCATCGCGCCGGCGGAAGTTTCGAGAATTCGAATGAACGATCAGGTCAAGGCGATGGAACTCATCGTTCAAGACGATCAGCTTTCTTTGGCTATTGGGAAAAAGGGTCAGAACGTCCGTTTAGCGGCAAAGCTGACTGGTTGGAAGTTGGATATTATTTCGGAATCTGAAATTTTAAGACGTGCCGAAGGGGGACAAGTACCTTTGCGAATGATTCCCGGCGTTGGCGATGCTAACGCCGAAGTCCTTAAAGGTCTTGGTTATGAAACTGCCCAACAACTTTTGGATGCAACGGATGAGACCCTTTCGTCTTTGCCCGGTTTTTCGGCGGGGGGCATTCGAGCTATTCGAGAAAATGTCCTTCTCTATACGGAAGAACGAGCTAAAACTCTTTCGACTCTTAAGAATCATTTCCGACACAGTGTTGAAAGTATGGAATTCATTGATTCGTTGGATGATAAGCATTTGGAAATCATCAAAGTGCCCGGCATTGGTCTTCGTTTGCTAAGGCATTTGAAACTGTCGGGAATTGAAACTTTGGACGATTTATCCAAAACCAACGTGGAAGATTTGTCTTCGAAGCTTGCTTTAACAGACGAAGAAGCAAAACTTATTTTAGAAACTGTTCGTGGATATATTGAAAAGCGAAATGCGATGACGACAGAAGAAAAATTAAAAAATCTTAAGACGCTTGAACAGGGCATCTTAGATCTGTCTTTGGATGAACAACCTGAAGAAGAATTAATCGCGGAGAACCATTAATAGAATGAATTCAAGTCTTCGACTTCATGAAATTGCTAAAGCTTTAGGAGTTCAGCCGAAGGCTTTGATGGTCGATTTGTCTAAGCACGGAATCGAGGTCAAAACGCATATGGTTGCGGCCGACGATAAAATCATGGCTGTCTTAAAACAGAAATACCCGGATTTGGACAAAAAACTGACGGAACATAAGAAGGAAGTGGCGGCTCAGCCCGCGCCTGTCGTGAAGAAGAAACCACGAGCTCCCAAAAAGACCGTTACTCAGAGAAGTATTTTAAAGAAGAGTGCTCAAGGAGAAGAGGGTGACGCGAGCGTCGACGTTCCCAAAAAAGAAATAGAAATCCTTCAGAGGGATGAAGGCGCCATGGGGACGGTTACTCTTGAGCAAAAAGTTGTGAGAGAAGGTGTTTTGCGAAGACGCCGAGTGGAGGCTCCCTCTCCGCCACCGTTGAAAACTCCAGAAATACCGCGTCCGGATATTTCGCGATCTGCCGAAGCGGAAGTGGCACAATCGCCAACGGAAACGATGCCCACGATATCGATCGAGAGTTCGGACACGAGTCTTTCAGCTGAAATTGTAGAAACTCCAACGGAAACAAAAACCTTACCATCGCCTGAAAAAAGTCCTTTGGGGGTGCCCCCCGAGGTGAAGCCGGAAGTAAAACCACCTGTTCGGACAGGGCGAAATTTATCCGCGCCCAGTCGACTTCGCATTGTCGATCAGCCGGCCATTCCGCCAAAAAAATTCGAGGCGCCCGGACCAAGACGACCGGCGGAAGTGGGTAAAAAGGCGACGCCCGTTCTTCAGACGAAGGCGACAGAAGCGGCACCCGAGTTGGGAGATGCCGATGCACTCAAGAAGAAAGAGGCGTCGAAGAAAAAAGCGGGTGTGGTTACCCGTGTGGGAGAGGAAGCTCCTTCCAAACTTTCCAAGCGCGATCTCTTGGGGATGATGGAAGAGGTTGAAATTACTCGACCCATGCGATCGAGGTCGAGAAAAGCTCAACAAAAGGCGGAGCGAAGAACCACTCAAATCACGACGCCTGGTGCGAGCAAACGAATTATACGTATTGAAGATGAAATTACGGTTGCGGACTTATCGGCCCGTATGGCGATTAAGGCGTCGGATGTCATTCGTAAACTCATTACCATGGGCCAAATGGCGTCCATTCAGCAAAAACTGGATCATGATACGGCGACTCTCATTGCCCAGGAATATGGATACGAAGTGCAAAACGTCGCGGAGACCGTCGATACGGTGTTAGAGGCAGATGCAACGACAGCAAAGGAAGAAGAAGGCCAGCAAAGTTCAAGACCGCCTATCGTCACGATCATGGGGCATGTTGATCATGGAAAGACATCTCTTTTAGATTATATTCGAAAGTCTCGAGTCGCTGCTGGAGAGGCTGGGGGTATTACTCAGCATATTGGGGCTTATCAAGTTACTCAAAATGGAAAGATCATTACGTTCATCGATACCCCAGGCCATGCGGCCTTTACAGCCATGAGAGCCCGAGGAGCGAAATTAACGGATATTGTGATTTTAGTCGTCGCGGCGGATGAAGGTCCAAAGCCGCAAACTCTTGAAGCGGTCGCTCATGCGAAGGCAGCCAAAGTTCCAATTATCGTGGCCCTTAATAAAATAGACAAACCCGAAGCGAGACCGGATCAGATCATGCAAGAGCTTTCGGGCCATGAACTCGTGCCCGAGCAATGGGGTGGAGATACCATTTATACGAAAATTTCCGCTTTGACGGGGCAAGGTGTTCCCGAGCTTTTGGAAATGATTCTTCTTCAGGCTGAAGTGATGGACCTCAAAGCGAATCCGGATAAACCGGCGAAAGGCGTTATTATTGAAAGCCGTTTGGATAAAGGAAAAGGCCCGGTGGCAACCGTCGTTGTTCAAACGGGAACGTTAAAGTTAGGGACTCCCATTGTCAGTGGTTCTTGTTTTGGAAAAGTTCGGGCTCTTTTCGATGATCAAGGGAATGCGGTCGAATCGGTTGGGCCCTCTGGACCTGCGGAAGTGCTTGGTTTTGATCTGGTTCCCGAGGCCGGGGATTCCTTTGTATCCGTAAGCGAAGACGCGGTCGCTCGAAAGGCTTCAGAGCTTGCTCTGTTAGCGAAAAAGCGTGCCGAAGCTTTAAAAACTTCCAGACTGTCTTTGGAAGATATGTATAAGAAGATGCAAGCCGGCGATATCTCTGAACTTCGCGTCGTTTTAAAAGCCGATGTTCAGGGATCTTTGGAAGCCATTGCGGAATCTCTTGAAAAAATTAAACATGAAAAAGTGAAGGTTCAGATTTTATTCAAAGCTGTTGGTGGAATTTCAGAATCCGATGTCAGTTTAGCCGCAGCAAGCGGAGCCCTCATTTTAGG
>CAZSZT010000217.1:0-4145 GCA_964611175.1 uncultured Bacteriovoracaceae bacterium | reverse complement strand
TAAAGTTTTCATATGTTTATTCCTTTTTAATATTCATGATTACGGATTCGATCTTGGTTCATTTGAATTGATTTTAAATTCCATGGTGACCGGTAAGACTCCCAATCGGCCTGGGGTCTTTTCAAATAAGGATGGATCACCATGGTCCTCAATGATCTGATTTCCCCAGCTTGAACTCGTCGGGACATTTTGAATTTTTTGCCACGAGATGGCGTCGGAAATTTGCAACCGATGAAACGCCATATCCTGAAATTGATTGCTGAGATCTTGCGAATCTCGCCAGACTAAAAAGGAAAATGAAATCGAAAGGGGAACGACTAAACCGTTTTTCTGGGATTTGTTGGAACAATAATAAAAGGTTGAAAGCGTTTGCTGAACGCCAATATTTCTCGGAAGATGATCTCGTGTAGCCGTTTCAGGAAAATTTGTTCCTTCAAGGTCTGTTGGTTTATAGTCAAACGCCGTGACTCCCGCCCATAATGGAAATGAAAAGCCAAATTTGTCGGCCTCAGTCCTTTCCTCAAGGCTAACATTGATTAGAGATTTCGGACTCAATTCGATACCAATGACTTCGGGAATGATCACCCTCTCCATGGGAAAGAAGCCAAAATTTGCCTTCCATTGTTCTATTTCTCGCTCTGAAGGAAGGACAAGTCGCAGCCTCAGATTTGCCCTGGCCGCCGGCTGAACAATGACCATCCTTAAAGAATCCAAATCGCTTTCGAGAGAATCCAAACTTTTAGAAATAAAATCTTGTTCTCGCTTTCGAAGTTTTCGATCGTCGGCGAATTTTTCGATAAAAGTCCTCTGATCCTTGATTCGTTCGCGTATGGTTTCAATCTCATTCTTTATTTTCTGTTGCTCTTCAGTTTCACTGGATCCAAGGCGGTTCAGATAATTTTCAAGATCGACTCGGCGCTCCTCTAGACGAAGAATGATTTCTTCCGCCTGCTTTTGCATCTTCAACTCGTCATTCAGAGCCTTTTGGTCTTCATAAATTGCTTGAGCCTGAAGAAGTTTCGTTTTAGAGAAAAGATCGGCAATTTGATTGAAACGATCCACGACGTCACAAGCAACGTCCTGTCCAGAGAGGGTTTGGATCTGTTGGTGATCGACCTCGTAAACCTTCGGAAAAATATAAAAGATCTTTGAATTCCGATGATCCCGAAGCACACGGAGATCGGAAGACTTGTTGACAATTCTCGATGGTAAGGGGCGCTCCGTGGGGTAGCTGAATCCGGTACTCGAATGAAGCAAAATCGTCAATCCCATGCTAATCATTCTTAAATTCATCTTGATCTCCTACTAGGGTTTAAAAATCCTCAACGTTATACTTTTTGTTTGTTCGTCGCGGGTGATTGCATATTGGCATTGGGCTCTAGTCGTCTGTGATGAACAAATCTCAATGGGACGATACCAGCCGTCCTCCAATATTTGCTTTGCGATCAAAACAGGCTCCGATCCAACGCCCTCGACCACAACATTCAGATTTCGAGATGCATCGATATTGACCTTCCATTGCCCATTCGGTTTCAAATCCACAAAGGGAATTGCCGCAACGACTTCATCGCAAACTCTCGCCTTCGAAGCGTCGCAGGTTCGCAACTCAAAATAACCTCGATTCAAGGTCCTCGTATTTGAAAACGGCACCACGATAAAGGACTTAACGAAATGGAGGTCGAGATTTTCTTCCGCGTTTAAGTACGAACAAAAAAAGACGGAGAGGACCGCTATCAAAGATTTTATTTTCATTTCTGTTTTCTCCTCTTGATTCGATCCAAAAGATCATTATGCGGACTCAGCCCGAGTGCGGGTTGAATACCGTAACGATGCATTCTGGCGATCGCTTCTTCTTTTCGAAGCCCATGGCTTTCAAGGGCCGCTTGAAAGGAAAGAGCGATCCTCGATCGACCTCGTGTAAAGTCCAATTCTGAATAAAGTTTGGAAACTTGGTTTGGGCGTTTAACCGAAAGAGCGGAAATTAATTGATCGAGATCCAAAGAAATCAAATCCGCTTTCGCCGCGTCGTGCTCGGCTTTTAAATCAGCCAAAAGCTTTTCTGAAAGTTCTTCGATCAAATCCACCGAAAGCTCCATTTCTGAATGAGCCAAATGCGCCAATGCCATTTGGGATTCGATGAAGTTTTCTCGAGTAGCGTGATCATAATCAAATTGACGAATGACATCCGCCGCCAATCGAGCATTAGCCTCCGTATCGAATCCTGATTTACCAAATGAATTGAGAGTTTTGGCTTCGCCTATCAGCGAAAACTGGTAGGCATATTTTTCGATTAACTTCGGATCATTGAATTTCTGGATCATAAAAACGTCTTCGACGCCATCTGCGTGGGGAGCGTCCTTCGGTTGAATCTCTGTTTGACGAGACATTATTGTTTCCGTGGATTTTGGAGCCAACGATTCCGTTTTACTGACGATTGTTCGAGGCTTTTTTGGAGATGGCGTTGGCAAAACTTCGTTTGAATCACTCTCTCTAAAAATAGCGATCAATAAGAGGACAGAAATCAGAGCCATCGAAATTTTTAGGCCGAACGTTATCCATGAATTTAAATTTCCTGAATTCAACTTCATAAAATCAATCCGCTATCGGCTCCTGTTTTTTATATTTGGGCAATTGTTTACGATGAACCTCCGGGATCTTTCCATCGAAATAAACACATTGGCTTAAACGATTAACAAAAATACCATCGTGCGTTGTAAGATCGTCCCGAATTCCCATATTGCTCATAAAGGCGGGAACGATTATCGCCGCCCAAAAATTCGTATCCTCGCCGAAACCGAAATCTAAGGAGCCAATCAAATCACCGCGGATGGCTATTGAAATTGTTTTGCTCCAATCTCCCCAATTCTTGTAAGGGCTGTAATAGTAATTACGGTAACCGGCTGAATAGGTTTCAGGATCGGCCGGCTTTAGGTTTGAGATAAATAGATAGCGTGGATAGACAGATGCTAGATCTGGCATTCGAGCCTCAAAGGCCTCATGAACTTTCGCTTTTACAAACTGAGTATATTTGGCATTTAGCTCGCTCGCGCTCAAAGTCGTTTCATAAGCGCAGCCGTAAACGTCTTTGTTTATCACTCGCTCGACAAAAACATCAAAAGATTGTCGTAAAATATTTTCCGAAGAAGGCGAAAAGTCTTTACTTAGGCAGACTTGAACCTGAAGGGGCTTGTTAAGATCAATCGACGCCGAAATAGGAGAGGAATATTCCTTTCGATGGCAATTGAAATCACCACTCTTAGAAAACGGATCGTAGTCATATCCAGGCAGATCCTGCGCTCGAAGTAACGAAGACAGAGTTCCAAGCCATAGAACAGTTAAAAAGAGTATCTTATCCATCCTCATCGTTCTTTTCCTCTGTATTTAATCGTTTAAGGCGACATCCAAACAGAGATGCCGCCATATTCCTTCTATTTTGTTTCAATGATTAAGGTTCTTAGATTCACGTTTTTGTTCAGCCGGCTACGAAAGGCTTGAATATGCCAATCTCCTGTTTGAATACCTTCCGAAATTAAAATGCGATCGAGGCCAGATTCATCTCGGCCATTCAGGGCAAAATTATACATTTTCCCCGTATATTGCTGAGATTTAAGGTTAACAATTCTAACAGGATTGTTTTGTGCATCGACAAGAATGTCTTCGACTGTAAGATCTTCAGCCGGAACAACAAGACCGTCCGCACGAATAACGGGGTGATCAGCCGTAACGACCAATTCCCTTCCATTAGATAACGAAATCGCGACGACACCTTCGTTAGTGACCGTACTAAGAAAATCGTAATCGACCTCTCCGGTCCCTGCGGACGTGAAGACCTGGTCTCCATCCAGTATTTCTTCAACGAATCTATCTCCCTCAGGCGTGGAAATTCTTGTCTCAGCGGCAAAGCAAGAGCATGGGCACGTACAAACTTCCATCCCTCCGTCTGTAATTATGCCTATTGTCGCCACGACTTCAGATTTCGCCTTGCCCTGAGCTTTTGCGGTGTCAGTACAAATCCTGTCAACGTTCTCACCATAGGTGGTACAATGCGCAGTTGGGCAGTCTGCATAAACTTCCACCGATAGAAAAGTAATCACTCCCATCAAGCTTGCTATTGTTATTTTTAATTTGGCTTTCATATTTTTCCT
>CAZSZT010000216.1:0-4161 GCA_964611175.1 uncultured Bacteriovoracaceae bacterium | reverse complement strand
CATTCCAGGCTTATGCGCTGCCCCCCATGCACAGGCTATAATTACTTGTATTCCATTTTTTCGCGCTTTCTCGGCAAACGCGGACCTGTCTTTTGGAGTTCGGTGGGCTGAAACAATTTTAACAAGGGGTTTAATTCCAAAAAGTTTTAAAGCTTCAATGGCCGTTTTCATCACCGGAAAATCGGAATCGCTCCCCATAATAATGGCGATTGAGAATTTCTTTGCACTCATGCCTTTAAACCTTGCAGCCATGCTTTTTCAAGTTGCCGCATCTCTTCTTGAAGCGGAAGCAATTCTTTAACCGAGTTCGCTTGAGCATTGATATGACCGAGCTTCCGCCAGGCTCGAGTTTCCGATTTTCCATACCAATAGGGAAAAATGGAATTTTGCGACGAATTGAATGGAGATTCAGAAGACGGGAATTCAAGATTGAAATGATCTGGCCCCAATACATTGAGCATCGAAAATGCCGAAGCCGTTCGAGCATTTCGAAGAGGCATTCCCGTGACGGCTCGCAGATGATTTTCAAACTGACTCACTTCCGCGGCGTTGAGACTATAATGCCCCGAATTATGAACTCGCGGAGCAAGTTCATTCGTCATGAGATCTCCAGCTTTCGTTTCAAAAAATTCAATTCCGAAACTTCCATAAAGCGGAAGCCGTTCGGCGATTCGTTAAGCGATTCGATGAGCCTCGATTTCTAGTTCGGGATTTATCCCGAAAGCAGTCGCCGGTCCATGGATCCATCGGCATATATTTTTTTCTTGTTCTGAAATAACTAAGGGATAAGCCACAAATGTATTGTCGGTAGAATAGGTGGCGACGACAGCGAGTTCTCGATCAAAGTCTATTTTTTCTTCCGCAAAAAGGGGAACAGAACGAGAAACTGCCTTCATGCAGAACGGCAGGGCTTCGTTGATTTGATCTTCGTGGGTATAAACAAAATTCCCTTTCCCATCGTATCCTCCCACAGCCCATTTGATCAGACAACCTTCCGGAAAATCTCCCAACAAATCCGCAATCCAATATTCAAGTTTGCCTGAGCCCGGTTCATAAACTTTGTATTTCGCGGATGGGATCTCCAGTTTTTTAAAAATTTCCTTTTGAGAAATCTTGTTTTGCGCGGATTCAATGACTTCCAAAGAAGGAACAAATTTAATTTTTGGAAACGAGGTCGATGCTTTTCGGAGTTGATCAATATTTACAAATTCATTCTCGAAAATAATAAGGTCCGATTTTTCAAATAGTTTCCTCAAACTCTGGACATCATCGATCGCTCCACAGATAAAGTCCTTTGTTACCTGGGCCGCAGGATCTTTAGCCGATTGCACAAGAGGGAGAGCAACAAGGTCTACTTTTTTAGCGGCCTCCACGATCATCCGCGATAACTGGCCACCGCCCAATATACCAACTCTGATAGGCGACATCGTGGGTCCTTCTTACACCTAGTCTTCCTTATTGGCCAAGCTTCCGCTTTCCTTTAAATAAAGGCCCCAAAAGACCAGAGAACACAAAAGAAGGGCCGAAAGCCCAAATCCTAGAATTCCATGAAGCCAAGGAAAGCGTCCCGAATGGGAGATTGTTCCCGTAATCAAAGACAGGAGAACAAGAATCATACTTCCGATGCCGGTGCCCAAGGCTCTTCCGCGAAGAATTAGAAGGCCATTCAACGAGCTTTTTTTCAGATTTTGAAGGGCCGCTTGGTGGAGTGTCATTCGTGAACGAAAAATGAGTCCAAGTTGTCCCACAGCAATCAAAAGGATCGACGAAATACCTAAACCAAGATGAGGATCCGAGGAAAGATTAGCGTCTTGAGACAGCGCCAACCCAAACCAAATATTTCGAATGATGATCACTTCCGCAAGAATCAGAAGAAAAAGAAAAGCAAATGAAAAGGTTGTTCGTCTCACGAGTTTATTGATCTTGAGTTATATGATCGATTCTCTTTTCCAGTTTTTTTAAACGTGAGTGAAGAATACCAAAGGCTCCAAAAAAAATAATCCATATGGCAAGATAGCCAACAACAAACTGTAAATAGGTTTCAATCATCATGATCTCCGATTCAGAGGTTTAAGTTTTTCAAGTTTATCTTCGCAGTCGAGGAGACGATAAAAAGTCCATACGAATAAAGCCGCCAGAACAAACGTCGAAAGGATCATCATCTCGAGAGCCATCTGATAGGATTCGGGTAAGCCTTCTGGATTTTTCAAAACCGATGGATGAATGCCCCGCCAAAGCTGAACGCTGTAGTGAATGAGGGGGACATCCAAAACGGCAATAATGGACAAAATGGCTCCCATCACGGCGCCTCGATCCGAAATTCCATCGTATTCCTTGAAAATACTTCTCAAAAAGCAATACCCAACCAGTAAGACGAAAACGATGAAGCTTGTTGTGAGGCGTGGGTCCCAGGTCCAATAAGTTCCCCAAATGGGCTTCGCCCAAATCGGGCCGCTCGTTAATACGACGATGGCAAAGACCGTGGCCGTGTAAAGACAGCTTCGGGCCCACCGATCTTGTGAGGGCTTTCTTTGCACGAGAAAGCATACAGAAAAAAAGGCTCCGACGATCAAGCAGAGATACATCGAAAAGGCGGCAGGCACATGAAAGAAAAATATTTTTTGAACCCAACCCTGGCTCTCTTCCGGTGGAATGGCCAAGAGAACGTACGCTAAAGAAGCTAACATTAAAAAGCTTGAAACGACGATCCAAAGTCCAGCACTCGTTGGTTTGGCCAATTTCATGATTTCACCATCCTAAAGGTTCTGGGAAAGCTCGTCGAAGTAAAATTCAAAAAGGAGGGCACTTAAAAATCCTGCCAAAACCCCAAAACTAAGGAGAATTTTAAACCATATTCCTCCTGCATCAAGGCTAATGGAATGAGCTCCCAAGATAACAGGCGTTGCGAGCGGTAAATAAATAACAGAGAAGAGAAACTCTCTTTCGAGCTGAAGCATCAATCCAAAGAGCGTGCCTAAGGGGGCTAAGCACGCCGACACCAGAGCGAGCACGCCCATCATTTTGAATACTTCCCCGTCAAAAGGAGACCAAAATAGAAAACAAAGGGCCAGATAAACCGCACCTACCGCTATACTCAAAAAAAAATGAAGGGCACTTTGACTAAAAAAGATCTGAAGCTTGGGAACGCGAAAAGCCGAATAAATTTGGAAATTTTTAAAACGACGCTCCTGGGCAAAGCTTCTGTAAAAGATCGAAGTTGAGGAAAAGAAATAGGTTACCCAAAAAGCGGCACCCCCATCGATTCCAGTATCCCCCTTTGTGAATTGAAGAATCAGAAGAAGAGGAACTCCTAAAATACAGGCGGGACCAAACGACGAAAGAGCGTTTCGGAAGTCTTTAAAGAGAAGGGCTTTCATAATTCAAGAACTTTCGCCTCGGACGAAGGAAAATCAGCATCCTTGTGACCACTGAGAATCACGAGAGAGTTCTTGGCGGCCTCTTCGATTTTATTTTGAAATAGACTTCGATTTTCTTCGTCAAGACCATCCCAAACTTCATCCAAAAGAAAAGTTGGAAATGAAAAAGACAAAATCAGTGCCAACTCCACCTGTCGGGTCATTCCTTTGCTTAAGCGAAGGATGCTTTCTTGAGAAAGGCCTTTGACGAGATTCCAAAACTCTGTCGAAGGCTTTCGGTTAAGCAGTTGGGAGAACCATTTAAAATTCTCTTCGACGGTCCAAGCGTTCATCAGTAAAGGTTCGACTCCAATGCTGCCTATTGGAAACGGAAGACCACGAATAGACCCCCCACTTATTTTTTGTCGTCCCATTAAGGCTTTCAATAAAGTTGTTTTCCCGCTTCCATTTTTTCCCTTAATAAAGACAAAACCCGGAATC
This sequence comes from uncultured Bacteriovoracaceae bacterium, assembly GCA_964611175.1. Lineage (GTDB taxonomy): Bacteria > Bdellovibrionota > UBA2394 > UBA2394 > UBA2394 > CAZSZT01. The sequence goes on along the minus strand of CAZSZT010000216.1, from coordinate 304 downwards.
CCCCAATCATGATGAAGAGGGCCAAGATGAAAATTCCCCAATCGAATTTCTAGATTTCTCAATTGGACACTCATGATTTTCGATAAACGCTCCAAAGCTTTTGAAGGATTTTCAATCGCTCTGTTTCATAAACGGAATCCACCCAAACCCCCTTCTCCTTCAGTTTTTTCAAATTGAAGAGCTCTTGCAATGCTTTTTCTGAATTAAAGAAAGGTTTAGTCGATATTTCGCGACGGGGAATAATCAGGCAAATACCGATTAAAAGGAGGAGACAGATCCAAGGAAAGAAATGATGGAATTGAAA
>CAZSZT010000215.1:0-4170 GCA_964611175.1 uncultured Bacteriovoracaceae bacterium | reverse complement strand
CTGTTTTGGGGAGTTGTTGGCTTCGTGGGCTTCATTCCTCTTCTTGTTTTCCTGGCCATTTCGATCATCGGGATTCCTCTCATTCCGGTCGTTGCGGTTCTGGCCATTTTGGTTGTATTGGCAGGAATTGTATCCGTCGCTCAGCTCTCAGGAGCCTGGATTCTGACTAAACTGGGAGTGCACCATTATTTTCTTTCAACCCTTGTCGGACTGATGATCCTCTTTAGTTTGAGTTTTGCCCCATTCGTTGGAGGAGCCGTATGGTCCGTGGTGGCCTGGATGGGAACCGGCGCCATTTTGAAAAGTCTCTTTGGCTCTCGACCCTTTTCATCCAACCATGAATTCAGCGGTTTTCAGTGGCAGCGCGTTGGCTGACGCGCTGCGGCAAAAATGAACGGAATCTGTCAGCATCAATGGAAGACGATCCCTTCCGGAGATGCCTAAAATGGCTCCATGAAGCAAACCTTATTTTTTTTAATCGTCCATTTTAGTTTTCTCCATTTTTCATCTCAGGCGGGCGCCTTTGAATGCCAAAAAGTGGCCTCTATTGGAAAAAGCGAACGTTGGGATTGCGACGTTCAAACCCGTAACGGGAAAACAAAAACTTTTTACTTGTTAAAACTTCGTGAGGATTTTGCTCACTCCGCCTACGCCCATGGCTATTTGATGGCCGAAGAAATTCAAAACGGAGTTTTAGATGAAATAAAAAGGCGAATCACCGACGATTTGAAAACGGGCAGCCTGGTGGCCCAAAAACTAAAAAATGAAATGTTTTCATGCTTTCTGAGTCGAATGAAACGTTCCGTCGATCCTGAATTTCGACGAGCCGTCCATTTGTTTTCTCTAGGTTACTCCCAAAAAATGACAAGACTCGGCAAAAAAAGCGAGCATACGGAAGAGGATTTCCTGATGGCGACACTCGCCACCGATCTTTCCATAGCCGCCGAGGGAATTGGAAAAAAAATGGGGGACGACCCGTTACGCGCCATTCGGGAACTCATCGGTGACTGCGGATTGAGGATATCCGCCGATATCGCCGCCGAAGCCATCGAGGTCATTTCGAAAATTGGAAAAACGATAAAATTCGGATGCCTTGGTTTTGTCGTTCCCTCTTCGTCGACCCGAGACGGAGCGCTCATTCACGGGCGAAACCTCGACGCGGATCTCGTTGAAACCTGGAATAAGTACCCGACCTTGTTTCTGGTCGATGAACCTGGACATATCAAATATGTCGGAGCGGGAACAGCGGGCATTCTTTATACAGGCGGGGTCACCGCCATGAATGAATATGGCATTACGTCCACCCTTCATGAAATGTCGTCCACTCAATACGAAACAAAATTTCCAGATCGAAAAGGTATCACCGCGCCTTATCTTCAAACGCGAATTGCCCGCGAAGCTCAGTCACTCGATGAAGCCATCGAAATCATAAAAGATGCAAAACATTTTGGAGCCTGGACGGCCTTTATTTCGGATGCACGGACCAATGAAGTCGCTTCGGTCGAGTTTTCGGCAAAACGAATGGAAGTGGCCCGACGTCTTCAAAATCAAAGTATGGGGCAGACGAACCACTTTCTTGGAAAAACCATGCAAGACCAGGGCTTCACTTACAATTTCAACAAACTCCTGGAGTCCCAATCTCGCCTCGCCGTCATTAACGAATCGATACTTTCCGACAAAGGAAGCATCGATGTGGATTGGGCCATCGAACATCTCGCGGGACATGAAGATTCGTACGAAGGCTTTCGAAGTTTTGGGCGAACGGCCACGAAGGCTTATACCGTCATGTCAACCATTGCGATTCCGAGCAGAAATGAGTTCTGGCTCAGTCTTGGCGATCGGCATCCCGCTTCTCATAGCGAATTTCTTGGATTTGAAATCGATTTTGAAACCTTAACAGCTTACCCGATCGATCAAAAGCGGGTTCATCTTTATGACGACATCCCCCATTGGGAAAATTCCCTTCAATCTTATTCCGATGCTAAACTTGCCGTGGATCATAAATATCCATCCCAGGCTATCTTTCATCTTACAAAAGCCATCAGCCAGGCGAAACGGGATGGAATCGATGAACTTCCCTATTATTTTATGCGCGCTCGAGTTTTTCATTCCCTAAAACTTTATGATAAGGCGGCGAAAGATTGGGAATTTTTGTGGGAACAAAGAATTAACCTTCACCCCTACGGCCAAGCCTTGATAGCCGCTTATTCGGTTGCCACAACCGATGAGATTCATCGAAATAAGAAGACAGATCGCCTAGCTTGGAAGAAAGAAAGAAAGGATCGCCTTGAATTTTCGGAGACCGTCATCCATTGGCTATATGAAAAAACAAAGCATTTCGATCTGTCGAAAAAACTTAAGGTTATACGAGATTTGAAAAAATCTAAAAAAGTTAGTCTACCGAAGATGGATTTCGTGACCGTTGAGTAAAGCCCTTTTCGATCACGGTCTTATTTGGATCAGGATCGCCATGAAAGGGATAGTAATTCTCTGGCAAAGGACTCCTCCCCAGGCTTTCAGATTGACTCTTATGGACTTCCGCTGGCGTAGAACCAACAAAAGCTCTCGGCGCGATTCGTTCAGAAATTCCCAAAACCTTAACCCAGTATCTAATAAGTTCCAACTTGATCTCCCTTTCCCCTTTTCCCGACTGTCCCGCGAGAGAAGCAAGCGATGAGATAATTTCATAATGTCGTCGTCCCTCAGAATCGACAGCAATTCGAACGGATGGCGGGGTTCCACGACGATTAAGATACGTGTGAAGATCATGAATCGGCGTTATCGGAAGCTGTCCCTTTTCGGCGACCGCTAAAACAAAACCGTATTCAGGCCCAAGCTCGATTTTATGTGACCCCTTAATAATGACCATTCTCTGGTCCGATCGACGAACAATTAACGCTACTAAAATATCGGGATCGTTATCCACTTGAGCCATCTGAGCCATACGCTGAATGAGGTCTGGCATGACTTTTTCTGTCTCTTCCTGCAGCCGTCGAAAGCGGATGTCTGACCCGCTCTGATTCGGTTGACCACGCCACCACTTAAATTGATAATTCGTATTCACGATACTCTTTGGCGGAAATTCTGGGGGCAGCGGCCTTAACGCCGTCATCATCAGTTTACAAACCTCTTGCGGATCAAAAGGTTCGGCAACAACTTTCGCCGGCGGGATGGACGTGACGAATAATGTAAATAGAACCAAACTCACAATACTGATCAATTGAGCAAGTCTTATGCCTAAATTTTTTTTAAATAAATCAAATACTTAGTGGGCGAAGCTGCGACCTTTACTCCCCAAAAAACGGCTACTGGGCACTGAATGGACAGTTTTTACGACTCTCTACACATTGTGTTGACACATCGACCCTCTAATCGACAGACTTCTTTTGAGGAGGAAGAGGGATCATGTCATTTCATTTTTTTTGCAAGAGTACTTTCTCACTCATCGCCACCGCTATGCCATCAATAGCCCTGATTAAACGTTTGAACTCACCGCTTTTTAGCGACAAGAGTTCTGAAGAGCTCACAACGAGTGAGATAACCTATTAACATAAACCCAAAGAGGTGGGGATCCCAAATCCCCACCTCTACCTTTTCGATTGCGAAAAATCACTGAACCGTTCCCAAACCAAAATTCAAGGAAAGAGATTCCGTAAGAGAAATGCTCGTCGCCGACGATGAATCAAGAATCGGCGAACTCACGGTTCCATTATAGTATCCGCTGTAGTCGCCTGACGTTTCGGTTGACACGCCGGATCGATATAAATTCACTTTTAACGTGTAGGTTCCAGCCGCAAGATTTGTCGCCGAGTAAATGATCGTTACGCAATTATTTGAAATAGCGGATAAAGACAATATCGACGTAACGGCAGGCTCAAAAACGATTTCAGCGGAATTGCTGGATATCGTCGGCCCAGGTAAACTCACGATCCCAGAAATGCTCAGGCTTCCGCCATTACTTTGCATACTCACAACACAAAGAGGCGTTGAACTTTCATCGCCTCCGCAAGAGACTAGGCTTAAAAGAACAGCAATACTCGCAATAAAAGTCAGAGCCTTCACAAGACCCATTTAATCAAACCCCATTCCGCCTATGCCCAAAATCATTCTGACCTTCTGTAGATCCGCGGGCGATTGAACCGAAACGCTATTAACAAAAGTATAAGGCAG
>CAZSZT010000214.1:0-4181 GCA_964611175.1 uncultured Bacteriovoracaceae bacterium | reverse complement strand
TTGGAACGAAACCGAAAATCGGAAATTTTTCGATCGAGATGACTTTGGCGGATGGAAGGTTTAAAATTTTCCATTTTGATTTTCAAAAGACATCCACTCTTCTCTCTTATTCTGAAAAGCCCTATACGATTCAATATGCATTGGGTATTGAAGCCTTAAAAAGGAAGCATTTTACCTTTGAATCCCTAACGACGCTTCCCACCAAAGCCGAAAATTTGAAAGATATTATCCCCCCTAGCAAAGAGGCGCTTAAAAAGGAGTAATATGACCGAAAGTCAGTCCGCCATTACCTTTGAAACTTTTGTGCTATCGCTCGGAACCGCTACTTTGGTGGCCTTGGGCGAGGTTGAAAATCCCGTAAGCGGGAAAAAAGAGAAAAATTTAGTTTCCGCCAAGCAACATATTGATATTCTGGAAATGCTTATGACAAAAACATCCGGAAATTTAACGGAGCAAGAAAAAAAGCTTATGGAAGCCATTCTTTATGAAACACGAATGAAATATGTCAACCAGCCGAAACCCTGAGAAAGACGAATGATGATTAAAAAGATTCAGTTAAGATTTATCGTCAGTTTAACCTTTATTTTTTGTGCTATTGGATGCCGCACCTACGCTGAAAAATTTTGGACAGAAAAGGACTCCAATGCCCCCGCCTTGGTGACATTGCCGAACTTAAGTCCCATTATCGAACTCGTCGATAAGACCATTGTTCATGTTGCAAGTACGACGGAACCCAAGCAAGCAAAAGAACGAGAGCAGCGTGGGCCACAGCCACGAGGCCCGATTGATCCGTTCATGAATCCAGAGGATTTTTTCGAACGCTTTTTTGGGAATCCGTTTCCGACTACACCGCAACAACAAAGACGTTCGGCTCTTGGATCTGGCTTTATTATTTCAAAAGATGGTTATATTTTAACGAATAACCATGTCGTCGAGGGAGCGGATAAGGTAGAAATTAGTTTACTTTCGGATGGTTCAAAAAATTCGTCCGGAAAAGAATATGCCGCTACCATCGTTGGACGGGATCCAGCCACGGACGTTGCCCTTTTGAAAATCAAAGCGTCTTATGATCTTCCGGTTGTTCCCCTTGGAAATTCAGGTCAGTTGAAAAAAGGCGATTGGGTTTTAGCTTTTGGAAATCCTTTTGGTCTCGACCATTCCGTATCCGTTGGGATTGTATCCGCCACGGGACGTGAAATTAGTCCGAATGAAAATAGACGTTTTGACGAATTTATTCAAACCGACGCTGCCATTAATTTTGGAAATTCAGGCGGCCCTTTGGTTAACCTTCGGGGGGAAGTGATCGGAATCAATACAGCCATCACGGCTCAAGGGAGTGGCATTGGCTTTGCCATTCCGGTTAATCTTGTGAAAGAAATTATTCCTCCATTGAAGGAATCTGGATCGGTCTCACGAGGATATCTTGGAGTAACGATTCAAGATGTAACCGAAGAGATTAAGGACGCTCTGGGATTGAAAGAAGCCAGGGGGGTTCTCGTTAATGATGTCGTTGCCGATGGGCCCGCCTCGAAATCGGACCTTAAACGTGGAGATATTATTTTAAAAGTAAACGGAATTGATGTCCCCGATGCCCGGAGTCTCCAAAAAGTTGTTGCGAAAATTAAACCCAGTGAGACGGCCAAACTGGATGTCTTAAGAGATAAAAAACCCGTGGCTGTCTCCGTTAAAGTTGGCAATCTTTCGGCAGGAGAAGAAGAAATCAAGAAAGAGGAGCCTGGAAAGGCCGATATCTTGGGCCTCATCGTCGGCATTGGACGAAATGGGGTTCTGCAAGTTGAAGATGTCGAATCGGCTTCCCCCGCAGGAGAAGCGGGTGTGGCCCCTGGGGATATTATTCGAAAAATCAATAACCAAACCGTAAAATCTCTTTCCGAGTATCAGAAAATTCTGAAGGGTCTCAAACCCAAACAAACCGTTCTTCTGGATTTAGAAAGAGGAAACGTAAAACTCTTTATTGCGTTCCGATTGTCCTAAGAGTTCCGGAAAGTAGAAGCGAGTTTATGGAAGAAAATATTTGGAAAGGTAAAACCAAACCCTCGAAATTTGGTTTTACCTTTCTTTAAAAACCTTCCATAAACTCGCTTCTACTTTCCCTCTCTTTTCTTTTTGATTTTTTCAATACGGATAGATGACAGCGACTGCTCGGGCGATGACTTCGCCAGGATTATAAAAAACATGGGGAGCCGTTGAAAAAAGAAAGAGAGAATCGCCGGCCTTGAGATAAAATTTTTCTCCGGCGATTTCTCCCTCGATTTCGCCTTCTAAAATATAAACGAATTCCTCCCCGGAATGGGTAATGGACGATTTGATTTTCGTCTGTAAGGGCGGGACTTCAATCAAATAAGCATCCAAGTGCTTGTCGTCACTCGGGGTTGTCAGAAGTTCATACGAATAATCAAATAGATTGGCTTCTGAATGCTCATGAGGCCTAACTCTTTTTCCATCGTTTTTACGAATAATCTCGAAATTCTGGCGAACAGGCCGGTGCCTGAAAATATCCGCCACATTCACCTGAAGGGCCTTCGATAACTGAATCAAGGACGCAATGATGGGTTGTTCTTCGTCCTTTTCGATACGTTCTAAGACGGCCAAATCCACTCCAGACTTTGCCGAAAGGTCCTCCCGAGACATCTTTTTAGACTCTCGAATGGTTTGAATTCGCTTTCCTAGAGCCAAATACTTCAACGAAATCCCCTTGTTAACTCTAGTTTACCAAAGATTGCACTCAGGGTCCTCTTCAGATTACCTTCAGACGGTGAAATTTCTCCTCCGCTTATGGCTAGGAATAAGCTTCGGTTTCAGCTCTGCCCATGCCCAGTCCGTTTCGAGCACGGTCAGCGGCTTATCCGCAACACCGACTCAACTGAGCCCAACCAATACATTTTGGAATCCCGCTGTCGTCGGATTTTCACGTTCCACTGAAATGGAAGCTAATATCGGCCTTTTAGGAGGCTGGCTGATTTACGATCGAGAAGGCTCGAATCCAAATACAAAGCGCCCGTACGATTCTGTTTCAACCACCGTCCTCGCGCCAAGTCCGGTTTTGGGAGTTTCGTCTCCCCTTGGAACGGATGATTTCGGATTCGGATATACAACCTATTTTCCAGGAGGTGCATGGGCGGACTACGATGAACAAGGCTCTCAACGTTACGATATTATTTCAGGGCTTCTACTTCCATGGCATCACCAGTTAACCCTGGCCTATCGGCCTCACTCCAGTCTTTCGTTGGCAGCTAGCGGAATCGTGAGCGTCGGTTTTTTTGAAACCGAACTGGATGTCGATGTTTCGCGTTTTATTTCGAAGATTCTGGACCGACAGGAAATTCCGGCCGAACATGACGCTCTTACTTCGAGAGCCCATATTCCGCGATCAACGACTCACGGGTATGGGTATGCCCTTGGAATCTATTATTCTCCAAATTTTCAATGGTCGACGGGTCTTTCTTTTTTTTCACCCATTTCTTATCAATTTAATAATTCTTTGTCGCTTTCATCGCCATCGATCAAGTCAACTCTGGGTCCGAGCCTTACCGCTCTTGGAATGGGTGAAAGTATGGAATCTAGGGCCGTCACGAAACTAAGTTTGCCAGCCTTCATTCAAGCCGGGATTCGATACCAGCCATTTGGGTACTGGAATGGCGAATATTTTTTTCGTTATATTTTTTCGTCGATGGAAGACGCCGTTTCCTTGTCGATTCGCGAATCAACTTTAAATGCTCTCGAAGGGCAACAATTCGTTGGAACGAAAATTGACGATAGTTATACGGTTGGCATGGTTCAGTCTCTTTCGCTTTGGAAAACTCTCACCTTCGGTTTAACAACGCATTTTAATCGAAACGGAGTTCGCGACCATCTTCTGTCGCCTTCTCGTGTGGATTTTGATTCCCTCTTGGCGGGGGCTTATGGGAAATGGAATTGGACGCCTTCATTCATTCTCGGTTTGGAATATAGTCATACCTTCATGTTTGAACGAGAAGGAGCAAACACGGGCCCTAGCTTAACCACTGAATCTGAATTGTTTCAGCCGGCTTCAACCTCCGGTAAATATCGTGCCGCTTTAGATCGCTTGGGAGTTTCAATCAAATATGTTTTCTAAAAAGCCATTATTAGTTCTCTGCTGCGTCCTTCTTGGCTTCGGTTTTTACCTCCTTGATCGCACC
>CAZSZT010000213.1:0-4227 GCA_964611175.1 uncultured Bacteriovoracaceae bacterium | reverse complement strand
GGAGCGCCAAAAGATTTCCGAAAAAGGCCGAGCTCGCGTTCTCCGTGAACATACGTATTTTCATAAAATGCAAAATATTATGAAATCGGCCGTTGAGAACTGGGGGTTTGAACCCCGATCGGTATTGCGCACAGAATCGCAATACCGATCATAACGCTGGCCGAGAAGCCTCGTTTCATTGAGGATACGGGCAACACATTTCCGGTGAAGCCGCACAACATGGAAAATATCCTGGATATTGGGCTGAACAGTCGTTGATGTTTGGATCCGGGTTTGCGTCGTTAAACCATTGAAAGTATGGATTGTACTGATCACAGCAAAGTTCGCCCTGCTGAACATCCTTACAGACTCCGTCACAACAGAAAAGTCCTGGGGCACAAGGCTGACCTTCATCGCAACGTTGTCGATAATTTCGATTTCCCGTATCCTGACAACCTTCGATTCCTAGCGGACCGTAGATTTCCGCGGGCGTACAGCATTTCCCTGTTCCTGGCGGACTTTCTACGTAAATCTCGCCTTCATCACAATACCAGACATCGTTGCCACAATGCCCATCATCGACATTACCTCCCATACAGAGGCAACTTGGCGAACACATGACTCCGTAGATCTTTTCTTCGCAGGTCCCTTCCAGAATACAGATTTGACCGTCTCCAGGCTGACCCGGCATGGTCCCCCGAGCGCATTTGGTTCGGTCTGTATAATTACATTCGCAGCAAGTCCCCTGTCCTGGAACTTCAAAGTCGTTGTCGCAGTTGCAGCCGCCGGCTCCTCCGCCTCCACCACCACCGCCTCCCCCGCCTGGCGGGGGCTCGGATGGATTGCCTGGAGGACTGCCTCCCCAACCACCGCCTGGAGGTGGTGGAGTATCACATTCATCCGTCGAGCAAAATCCGTCACAACAATCCCCTTGGCCCTGGCATTCGGCATTCTCCGAACATTCGCAGCCTATGAAATTTCCGCCGGTCGTACAATTTGGAGGATCGGGTGGCTCCCAATATTGGCAATTAGCCGTATTGATAAAACAAGACCCAGGATCAGCCTCTAAAAGACAATCGGGATAAACAAGTGTCGATTGATTTGGATATGTCGCATCGTAGCTCGCCTCCAAAGAGTAGGTACTCGTATCCTCAAGCGCTTCGCGATGAAGAGTCGTAAAGAAAAATCGTTCACGCTGGGCTTGGCTGACATACTGAACTCCTTCTCGGTTCGCTTCCATAGGGATGGATAACTCGAGATCCTCTCGAAAATTTCCAAACGCCTTAAGTCCTGCAACAATCGGAAGAACCGGAATACTAACGGGCGCCATGAATTCACCCGTCCAACCCAATACTTCAAAATAAGGCTCACTTGCGGGGCATTCTTCTATCCATTGGCCTTGTTGGTCTTTTCGGTCTGTCATTTTACAATTCAGTGCTGCTAAAACTTTATAATTCTAAACGTACACACCTCGTGGGCTAAGAGGATATTTGTCAACAACATCCATCGCGCGGTAGCTGGCAATCTCATCCTTGGGTCCGAAAGCGACTCGCTCCCAAAAGGGAACGGCCCATTGATCAAATTCATCGTAAAAGAGACCGTCAGCTTCCGGCATAAGAGTCATCTTGCAATATTCCGTGATACTTAAATTGGGTGATGGAATATGGGATTCAAGTTTTCCAATCAAATACCCTCGTTCGAGTTCTTCATCTGCACACGTGGATTCTTCATCTCGCGTTTTCCCAGACACGCCTTCGATAACGTCCGTGGCCAAAAACGAAAGTGCATTTCCGTTTCGATCGGATCCAAGTTTCTCAAGATATTTTTGCGAATTCCCCGTCGAATACATGCCGGAAGCCGCACAGTTAAGGCCGGAATTATAAATACCTGGCAAATCGGAAGTTAAATACCGATCCCCATCCCGATTTCGTTCGGGAAATGGTCGTGAACTTTCACCAAAGAGATTTCGCCCAAAACCATCGGATTCCATTCTTCGACGATAATTCTCCAAATAGATATCCTGATTCTTAAAGACCGGATAAGAAGCGTTGGAAAAATTGAGACTTCTTCCGCCTTTAAGGACGATATAATCCCTCACTAACCTCTGTTCTTTATCCGTTCCGACATCCTCGAGCTCATCTTGGCGTTTTTCCCATACGAGATCATAAAGATATTTTTCATTCGTATCCTGAACCCAGAAATAGTTTTCACAGCTTGCTTCTCTCAGCTCACAAAGATCTTTCGCACGAGTGCTGCCCGCGAAATAAAAGTGCTCGAAGATGAAGGCGTTCGTGTCTCCATAAACCGGAATCGTTTGAAGGGCACCGTTCGACTCGAAAGTGTAATTGCAGTCCGTTCCTTCCAGAAGACCATAACCCCCGACACTGATACTTCCGTTGCTTCCACAAAACTCATAATTTCCGACTTGAGCCGTTCGGCTGAATGGAATAACGGAGTTTCCGGTAATATTCGGGCTTCCCGTGCATTCTTCGATATTGTAATTATGGAATCGAAGTTCTGGAATTTCTAAAATATTCTCGCGATCCTCGTAGCTTGCGATTTGATTGGTTTGAAGCGAACTACTGGACCAGTCCGCACCGGAGTCTGTGAGCTTTCGAACCGTAAAGGCACCGGCCTGACTTGAACTATAGCTATCGAGATCGGAAACCGTGAACGTCGAATCCTTTTCATAATATTTTGGTTCGGCATCTCGATGAACCGAAAGCTCAAGAAGGAATCGAAGGAGATCATTGGTGGTATTTGCCGACACCGCCCCTCCCGTAAGCCCCGGATCGGTTGCTAAATCCGTAAGAGGTCTAAAGTAATGTTTGTTTTTATAAAAATGCATTGTCCAAAAGACTTCGAAAGGATTGATTAAATAATTAACGGCTTTCTTATTTTTCTTATTCTTCACGAGCGTATAAGCCCCACCCCATGTCGCCGCCGAGAGCATCACGGAACCATCAGAGGATGCATTGAATTTAAACAGATAATTCGGATCATCTAACCAGCGAAATTTTTCTTTTAAAAAGGCAACTTTATCACTGGCATTCAGATAGTCTGCATCTCCGGCAAGCCATCTCGCCACCCCCGGATAGGTATAAGGATCTTCAGCCCCCCATAGGCCATTGGGGTAATAATGATCTTCAAGATAGTCAGCCAAAACCTGAGCCCGTTCATCGCCATCTTGTCCCAAAGACTCATAGATTTCGATGAAGCTATCATAGGCCGCCTTTGCGCATTCGCCTTTGCTAAAACCAAATAAGTCCGAGAAGGAATAAGAATGGCGAAGATTTCCGATCGTTTGTTCGATCAGAGCATATCGATAATCCCCACGATAAATGGTCTTCGCGCTAAAAGCTCCCCATTGAAGACCGATTTCAGAATAATAAGTCAGAACGTCGGCAATATTGGAGCCATGAGAGGCACAATCTTGAGATTGAGCGCGAACTAAGCGATTCGACGACAAACCGACATCCAAAACATTCGATCCATTAAAAAGAACGACGGGGCCAAAATTTTCATTCCCAGTGGCACGAGTCGGATTAAAACTAGGAAGTTCGTACACCAAAGCGACAGGCACTGGATCCACGGGAGTCTCTGATAATCGAGGAATTCCTGATAAGGAACCGCCTTCGTAAGTCATCAACCAAGGTGGCATGATCGAGGAATAAGCATAAGTGAAAATATAGTCGTCTAAAATTTGCGATTTCGTGCGTCCTGCAAAAACCGCAATCTTGGTTGTCTTCATCATATCCGCGTAAGAATTGACAGTGATTGAGGTATAAGGATTCGTTGAAGATTCAGGCATTCTCTCCCCAAGCATTCCAAAGAATTCTTTTCTATTTTGCCGAACATAAAAATGCTTGGCGTTTTCGGAGGGACCAGAGGGCAACCCCTTATTCTCGTCAGAAACAAAAAACTTATCGAGCAAGATTCGGTTTTTTAGGTCCGCTTGTTTAGGAACGGAAAATAAAGTCTTCCGACCATTCATTGAAAGCTCGTAAAGATTATCGGAAACTCGAACACTCGCCATTCCCTCGTAGCTCTTAAAAAAGGAGGTCAATTGAGCCGCCGGCATATCCCCTCGCTCTAAAATACTCGTCTTAAGAGCGTCGCTAAGATCTCTCGCGACAAATGCTGAAAAGCTTTGGGTAATGATCAGGGCCGAAAAACTTTGTTCCCCATTTTTAAACTGAACCAATAGACATCCAGGAACAGCATTTTTAATATCAATTTGATTTTCCT